>JBILDB010000365.1:0-2784 GCA_044352805.1 Cyanobium sp. | reverse complement strand
CCGTGCCAGAGCCGTAACGGTTGGCGAAATCCTCTTTGGCCAGCATCTGGCCCACGGTGCTGGTACCCAGCAGTTCAATCACCTGGGGCAAATCGAGGGACGTCAGCCATTCGCTGTTGCGCCGCACCTCCAGCCGCCCAGGGGTGGTGAAATCGAGTAGGGCCCGGTCCGGATCCTGGCCCAGACCCAGTTGCACCAGGTAGGTTTCGGCATTGGCCTCCACTTCGGCGGCACTGAGCTGTACCCGGGTGGCACTTTTACCGGTGGGATCACCAATACGGGCGGTGAAATCACCAATGATGAGTACAGCCGTATGGCCGGCGTCCTGAAAAGCCCGCAATTTGCGGAACAAAATCGAATGGCCCAGGTGAATATCACTGCCCGTGGGGTCGATGCCCAGCTTGATGCGCAGGGGACGGGCCTGGCCCTTGGCTTCGGCCAATCGGGCCCCCAGGCTTTGTTGGGGATCAAGGCTTGCGCCTGGCTCCAGGGAGGCTGGAAACAGATCGGCCAGGCCCCTGCTCAACCAGTAAGGCAGCTCCGTTGTGGCTGCGCTGGCCCCATGGGCCATCCCCCCACCGTCGTCACCACTCGCCACAGCCATCGGCAGCACCCATCTCCAAGCTCAGGGGAGATCGTACGTAGACGCAGCAAACAGACCAATGCGCCGGCTCCCAAGGGATCTAGACAAGGGGGCCAGCTCCAGCTCTAGATCCAGCTCCAGCTCTAAAGCCAAAGCCAAGGCCAAGGCCAAGGCCAAGGCTAGAGAAAACAAAGGCCTCAGCCTGCATTCCCCAGCTCGCTCTTCATTCGCTCCAGCGTTTGGTTGAGTTGCTGAAACATGCTGTCGGGGGTGAGGCCGAACTGGCCCAGCTGGGTGCGTAGCTGCTCCACCGTGAGCTTGGCCTGGAAGTCTTCGGAGAGTTCAAAGCGCTTCATGAACACCTTGTAGCGATCCATCATTTCTTCCATGCGGTCGATGAACAGCTTCTTGCCCTCGCGGTCGAACTTGCCGTAGTCACTACCCAGCTGCATCAGTTGCTGGTAATCCGTGAACAGACGCCGCGCTTCCTCCTGCACGATGTCGGAATCGAAAAAAGCCATCGGCACGCCGGCAGGTAGACAAAACGACCAGGCTTTCATTCTGGGAAATCACCGAGACCTCTGGAAGTGTGGATCCACGTATCGAAAGATGCTGTAAGCCTGGGACGCCCCCACCAATCTTGGCTGCCGCCTTGGTCGGCATGGAGCAGTCGTCCCCTTTTCTGGTTTGCCCTGGGCTGCCGCCCCAGCTAGCCCCAATCCTGGGGCAGCGCCGCTGGGTTTGCTGCCTGCCTAGACCCCTGCTGATCCGTCTTTTGGCAGGTCCCCTGCCCCGCCCTGAGCTGCTGTTGGGGGCCGCAACCACCCTGGCGGCGGGCCTGGAGTTGGTGCATGGCCTCAGGCCCGATCTGTTGCTGGTGGGCGAACACCTGGACCAGGGCAGCGGCCTTGAGTTGATGCGTCAAGGCAGAGACGGGCAGCCCCACCTGGCCACCGTGCTGCTGCTGGCGCGCCCGCCCCAGCCCTCCGTTTTGCGGGCCCTCCGGCGGGCGGGAGTTGGCAGCCTGGTCCAAGAGTCGATGCTGCAGCGCCGGGCCTGGAGCCCTGAGTTGGGGGCCGCGCCAGCCCCCCTCACAGCCCGGGAAAGGGAGGTCCTGGGCTGGGCGGCGAGCGGCCGCAGCAATCACGAAATTGCCCTCCGCCTGCAACTGTCCCCCGAAACGGTCAAAAGCCACCTCAGCAACCTGATCCGCAAACTCGGGGCCAGGGACAGGGCCCATGCCTGTGTTCTTGCCTTGGGCTGGGGGCTGATGGACTGGCCAGAGCAAGCCGCCCGCAAGGCCTGGGAAGCTCCCTCTGGCCCCAGGGGCGATTCCATGGCACAGTTCGATCCACTCCATTTTCCTAGTGGCCGCCATGGCCAAGCGGCACTGGCTGGATCCTCTGGCACGGCGGCTCCTTAATGCCGCAGACCGCATCGGGACTCCTTCCCGCAGCGGTCTATCCCAGCCGGTTGCCCAGGTCAGGCCATCGGCAGATGCCCTGGCGCCCCGCCGGGCCGCGAACCAGGGCTGGCAACTGGATGTCAACCGGGCCAGTGCCGACGAGTGGCAGCGACTGCCTGGCTGCACGGTTCAGCAGGTGGATTTGCTGCTGCGGCTGCAGCGCGGCGGCGTGCAACTCAGTGGTTTGGAGGACCTCCAGGGGCTTCTGAACTTGGACAACCTCACCCTGGAGCTGTGGCGGCCCCTGTTGGTCTTCCGTTGGTATGACGCACCTGCGGGGCTGCAGGGCCCGGTGCCGGTGCAGCTCAACCAGGCCGGTGGCCAACTGCTGCAGGAGCAGCTGGGACTTTCCCCCGACCGTTGCCGCCGCCTGCTGCGGGAGCGGGGCCGAGGCCCTTTCCTTGATTTGGCCGACCTGCAGCTTCGCCTTCAGTTTCCGCCCCAGGTGATTGAGGCGATGATCGGCAAAGTCGAGTTCACAGCAGCAGAGCCGGGGCCCTGCCTGCCCGATCCCCGGGCCTGCATCGAAACCGGCGGCCCAACTTCCGTCAGAGCGGGCGAACAGCAGAGTCCAGGGCGACAGGATGGGCAGCGGGGCCCCAAGCTGCCCCTCACCAAAGGCTGATCGCGGCCGCGATGGCGATGCCGACTCCCCGCCAGCCCAGTTTCTTTGAAAGCTCTGCCCATGGGAGTGGGGTCGATTCCACCGGAGCCGCTGCCCCAGGCACCATTCGTC
>JBILDB010000364.1:0-2785 GCA_044352805.1 Cyanobium sp. | reverse complement strand
TGGCACCGACAGCCCCAAAGGCACCGGTGAATGCCAGCCCCCACAGCGGCTCAAAGAACCCCGCCGATCTCGGCGATTTCCTTGAAACCGCGGGACTGCTGGAGTACGACCCTGAGGCGATCAGCCGCATCTACGCCGGCCATCCCCAGCGCCTGGCCCGCCGGCTGCGTCAGACCCTGATCCCGATCGGCCTCTTTTTGCTGGGAGTAGGCAGCGACAAGCTCACGGGCCAGCTCAAGCAGCCCGAACGGGCCCGGGCCCGGGCCCGCGAATGCGCCGAGCTGCTGGCAGCCCTGGGGCCGGCCTTCATCAAGGCAGGCCAGGCCCTCTCCACCCGGCCGGACATCGTGCCGCCGCTACTGCTCGAAGAACTGGCCCAACTGCAAGATCAATTGCCAGGATTTGATCCAGAGCTGGCCATGGCCTGCATCGAAGAGGATCTCGGTGCTCCGGTGGCCAACCTGTTTGCCCACCTGGAGCGCGATCCCATCTCAGCCGCCTCCCTCGGCCAAGTGCATCGGGGCATCTTGCCCAACGGACAGAAGGTGGCCGTCAAGGTGCAAAGACCGGGCCTGCGGGAGCAGATCACCCTTGATCTGTACATCGTGCGCAACATCGCCGCCTGGCTGAATCGCAGGGTGCGGGTTATCCGCAGCGATTTGGTAGGGCTAATTGATGAATTGGGCCGCCGTGTGTTTGAAGAGATGGATTATCTCAATGAAGCCGCCAATGCCGAACGCTTCGCCGCACTGCATGCCGCCAACCCCCGCATCGCCGTGCCAGCCATATACCACGAGGCCACCAGTCGGCGCGTGCTGACCATGGAATGGATCGACGGTGTCAAACTGACCAACCTCGACGCCGTGCGCAATCTCGGCATCGATCCAAACGACATGGTGCAGGTGGGCGTCGACTGCAGCCTGCAGCAATTACTCGAACACGGCTTCTTCCACGCCGACCCCCACCCGGGCAACCTATTGGCCCTCGCCGATGGCCGCCTGGCCTACCTCGATTTCGGCATGATGAGTACGGTCAGCCGGGAGGCCCGCACAGGTCTGATCCAGGCGGTGGTCCATCTGGTCAACAGAAATTTCAGCGCCCTTTCCAAGGACTTTGTCAGCCTCGGATTTTTGGGCGAAGAGGTGAATCTGGAGCCGATTGTGCCTGCCTTTGAAAGCGTATTTGGCCAAGCTATAGAGATGGGTGTCAGTCGCATGGATTTCAAGGCCGTCACCGACGATCTCTCGGGTGTGATGTATCGCTTTCCTTTCCAAGTTCCTCCTTACTACGCCCTGATCATCCGCTCCCTGGTCACCCTCGAAGGCATCGCTCTCAGCGTTGATCCCGACTTCAAAATCTTGGGCGCGGCCTACCCCTATTTTGCCAGGCGTCTGATGGAAGACCCGGATCCGCAACTGCGCAGCAGCCTGCGGGAGATGCTCTTCGATGGCGATGAATTCCGCTGGCAGCGCCTTGAAAACCTGCTCAGCAGTGCCTCATTGCAACAACAACTTGACCTCGAAGGCCTGCTCGATCAGGTGATTGAGTTTCTTTTTTCCGCCAACGCCGGCATGCTGCGGCGCCAACTCGTGGACGCCGTGATCGCCCAGATGGACGGACTGGCCTGGCGCACCACCCTGCAGCTAGGCCGCCGCATGCCGGCAGGCCTGTTGCCCCCGGGCCTGCGCCAACGCCAGCAACTTCCAGACTCCCTGGCCAGCGAACCCCTGCTGGACCTCGAACCGGTGAGACAACTGGCGACCATCCTGCGGGACCTACCCAACTTCGAACCCCGGCTCCTTTTGCGGCGCCTGCCCCGCCTCCTGGCCGAGCCAGACCTGAGACGCATGGGGGTAGAAGTGGCGCGAGGACTGGCTGAAAAGGGCGTTGTGCGGCTGGTGCGGGACGTGCTGGTCGCGCCGGCGCGGTAGGGGGCAGGCATAGATTGCCCCTGATTTTTAGATGGAACAACGGGCCATGGTGGTGGCGAAACGGCAAAGGCTGCTGGCTGTCGCCATCGGCTTAACGTTATGGGGAACGGCCAGCCCTGCCCCGGCGGCCGAAAATGTGGTCTTCGTTTCTGGAGCCTTCCGTCGCTCGATTCCGGTCGCTGATCTCGAGCGCCTTGCCGCCGACGGCCAGGCCAAGGGCCTACTGGGCGACCTGCTGCGCTTCAGCAACCAGAGGCCGGAGGACGTGCAAAAAATGCTCAAAGAATCGGTCAACCTGCCGATCGGCATGGTCTCGCGGCTGCTGAACACCCGCATCGGCATAGCGATTCTGGATCGCTTTGGCACTATCGTTCACCCCCTGCGGGCCAGCGAAGACGGGGTGGTCGCCCTACGGTCGGCGATCGTGCTGGGTCTGAACAACGATCAGAAATCCCTCTCGGCCATCAGCTTTTTACGGGCCTATCCCACCCGGGAGATGGCCGTCAGCATCCCAGCCCTGCTGGGGTTAATGGAAAAAGCCTCCTCCATCGCCGAGCTAGTGCGCTTCTTCTCAGAATCCCCCCTGGACGGCCTGCGAGGTCCTGCAGCGACCGCACCGGCCCCCAATGCAGCCGAGGCACCTCTGACACCCCCGGCCGCCCAGGCCCCCTGAGGCCAGGCAACGTAGATTCAACCAAGCCCCTCCCCCCTCCCCCCGTGCCCCTGCTCCAAGCCCTGCGTCGCCTGGGCCAGCGCCCCACGATGCAGGACTGGCCGGGGCTGATTGAGGCCTATCGCCCCTGGTTGCCCGTGAGCGCCAGCACCCCGGTGATCACCCTCAGGGAAGGGGCCAC
>JBILDB010000067.1:0-9180 GCA_044352805.1 Cyanobium sp. | reverse complement strand
CGTACATGATGCTGGTGCGGTTTTCGGCGATCTTCTCCATGCCGCGATGGAGATAGCCGATCACCGGCTCGCAGTCCACCACATCCTCGCCATCGAGGGTCACCACCAGCCGCAACACCCCGTGCATGGAAGGGTGATGGGGGCCGAAGTTGATCACCATCGGCTCGGTGCGCGTTTCCAGCTGGGTCATGGGAAGGCGGAGGCCGGTGCTGGTGGGGATTCTAAGGAGCCCGCGGCGCAAATCTGGTGGTCGGCAGCGGGCTAGTGATCAGCGGGCTAGGGGCCCTCTGTTCAGGCCCAGAGGTTCTGGACCACGGCGGCACCCACATTCAGTCCCACACCAAAGGAATCCTCACAGGCCTCGCGGATGTGCACGCCGCCATAGACGCGGCTGATCGCATTCTCCAGGCCGGCCTCGTAGAAGCTGTTGCGCGCTACTCCTCCCCCATCGATAAAGCCGTCAAAGTTGCGCACCACGCCGGGGAGTTCCTGCGAGGTGGCGTCAAAGGTGAAATTGTCACCAAAGAAATGGCTCATGACGCTGGCAAAGCTGCCCCCCATCACCGAGTGGCCGGAAAGGAAATCCGGGAAGGGTGGCGATTGGACGCCATTGATGGGGGACAGCAAGGACTGCCAGTTTTGGTCTCGGACGGTGAGGGCCGAACCATCCGTATCGGAGAAGCTGCCGGTAATCACGTCCCAGGGGCGGGGTTGAACGTTGTCGTATTTCTCTTTCCAGGCGCAAATGATGGCATCGGCCATGGCGAGGCTGAGGCTGGCCATCAGCTTGGCGTTGGTCTGCAAGGAGGTCTGCTGGTCGAGCGCCACATCCATGGCGATCTCGAGAATCTGGCCGTAAGGCCGGAAGGTGTCGGGCCTGTCGTAGGACCAGAAGAGAGCGATTTCCGTCTGATCGGGGCTGCGCTCCAACGTCGTTGTGGAGGTGTTCGCCAAGCCGCCGTAGAGACGCACTTCGTTCAACTGCTGGGCATAGAGGTCGAGGTTCACATCGGGCCGGGCTTGCAGTCCGTCGGAGCTGAAGTCATTGGCACTGCTGATCACCCAGGGGGTGACCGATCCCCAGTTGGGACCCACAGCCACCCCCGCAGTGGGCCCCGTTGCGGCCGGCATCCAGACGTATCCCGGCAGGCCGCCGCTGGGGGGCGTGTAGGGGGTGGTGTTGGCCGAGCCGTCGTTGGCTCGCAGAGCACGGATCTGGTCGGCCATGCCGGCACCGAAGGCCAGGCCCTCCTGAATGCTCTCCGCTGACCCCGTCAGAGACGCGAGGCTGAGGTTGTATTGCTCCTGGATAACGCTGCTCTCCCCGGGAAGTTCGAGCGAGAGAATCCTCTGAGCCGCACCTAACAGGGCCGCATCCATGTTGGCGACCGTCGGGGCGTTCTGGTCGATTCGGTAGAAATCCAGCTGATCGCCAAAGGCGGCCAGGGTGTCCAGCATCGCCGTGGAGAGCATGGCCATCAGGCGGCTGCCGGTGGTGGGGGGCACACCAGGCTTGCCATTGCTGCCCGCGGATTGGATCGCGTTCAGGGCACATTGGGTCCAGATCAGAATCGGGTCAGACCCCGGCGGCACAGGAGAGGGGGTGGGACTAGAGGTATCGATGTTGATCCAATCAAAGGCGGCGCTGCCGCTGTTTCCGGCGATATCGGTGTAAGAGTTAGCTGCGATGGAGATCGTACCCGTGGCGGCGATGCCGTCTTGAGCGGTGAAAAGGGCGCAATAGTAGTTGCCGTATCCAGTGAAGTTGCTGAGGGTGCCGTTACTTACGATGATGTCTTCAGCGCTAAAACCCAAGACTTTTTCACTGAAGGAGAAGGTGACCAGGGCGTTTTTGGCCGTGTCATTGATGGCGGGGGCTGCGAAGAGAATGGCGGCGGCAGGATTGATGGTGTCTACCTGCATTGTGGCTGACGAGGCTCCGCTACCCGCGTTGCCGAAGACGTCGTTCCAAGAGGCCGCTACTACGCTGACAGAAGCGGTAGATTCAATGTTTGCCGTGGGCGTAAAGGTGGCCGTATAAGTATTTATGGAGCCGCCTAGATTGGAGAGACTGCCGCCGGAGACAGTGATATCGCCGCTGCTAAATGATGTGCCGGGATTGCGGTTGAAGGCAAAGGTGACCAGGGAGTTCTCTCCAGAGATCAGCGAGGTATCACTGGTGTTTACCGTGACGGTATTGGCGATGCCGGTGAGGTTGGTGCCAGTGAAGTTGCGAAAGAAGATTGCCTTTTCATTGGTGCTGAGAGAGCGAATATCGCCGTAACCGATCTTGTCGAATCTATTGACGCTGGTGTAAGTGACAGCGACGGTGTCTGTGGCGAGGACCGCTGAGGCAAGATTTAAGCGAACGGTTGTGCCGCCGCCGCTGAGGAATGCGGGGCCGGTTATGGCACGACGGACCCCATTTACGGATACCTGAAAGCGGCTGTAACTGGGAAGAGTGCCGTTAAGAATGTCGCTGTAGCGCAGGGCGAGGCCATGGCCATCCGCAGCCAACTCAACAAGAGAAGGAATTGCCATTTGAAGTGTAAAAAATTTGAATATCTGTAGATTGGCCTCAGGCGAATCAGGCTTGAGGCATTGAGGCGGTCGTTATGAATTTTCTTGCGCTTGCTGTCAGCGTTCTTTACTTAGATGTCGGGTATTTGCAGCGTCCTTGGAGGGGCTGGCCACGGCAGGCTCGGCGCATTCGCTTTGCCATGCTCCAGGCCATAAATCCGCCGGCCAAGGGGAGGGGAGCAGGTACGGGAACAGGTTCGATTCTGATCTGGAGGCTGTCGGCGTTCTGATTAGTGCCCCAGTTCCAGGAGAAAACTCCGGGGCTCAGGCCGAGGTCGGCCAGGGTGAAATTATTGAATCGGCTGGTGCCATTGAGGTTGGCGCCGCTCAGATAGTTGCGAGGCAGCACGAGAACGCTGGGCCCGATACCGCTGCCGGCATCGATGCCGAAAAGATCACCATTGCCACTGTCTGGGTTTGCGGTGAAGTTGGCAATATTGCCGAAAGAAGTGGGTCCTGTAATACCGCTCCAGAGATTGACTGCAACGTCAGGAGTATTTGGATCGTTGGTGAAGGCAGCGGGGCCAGCATAAATTTGAGAATCAGTGAGAACGTTTGTATAATCGTCATCCTGGTCTGGAGTGGTCAGGCCGTTGATATTGGCCGAACCGCTGCCAATTACAACCACGTCATTGCCATCTTGTCTTACGGTAAGTACAATCGCAGCCTGGGCTGCAATTGAGGGCCAAAAGATAACTCCTAGTCCGAGGAGTGCCAGGTGGCGGTAAGTACGTGAGGGTGGCAAAGCTACGTTATTAAAACTCCCCGAATTATGCAGGAAAAATTCAGGGCGAGAGCGTTTGATAATCATTCTTGATGTGATTCTCACTTATTGATAAAAAATCTTGTGGGTGCTGCTTGGGGTCTGGGCGGTTGGTACCCCTCCTGCTTCCCCTCCTCGTTCCCCTCCTGCTCTCGGCTCCCGCCTTCTCCTGAGCGCTGCCCCGGCCGCTGCCGCTTAGGAATGGGCCATGGATGCCTTCGCCCACCTCCCCGTTCTTGCCGATCAGGTGCGGCAGGCCTTCGCCGCCCTCCCGGCAGGGGCCGGCGAAGCGCCCCCCCGTCTGATTGATGCCACCCTCGGCGGCGGCGGTCACAGCGCCCTGCTGCTGCAGGACCATCCCCGGCTGGAGGTGATCGGCCTCGACCAGGACGCCACCGCCCGGGCCGCCGCCGCCGATCGGCTCGCCCCCTGGGCGGAGCGGCTGCAGATCGTGGCCACCAACTTTGCCGCCTACAGCCCCCCTGCCCCGGTGCAGGGGGTGCTGGCGGATCTGGGCGTTAGCAGCCCCCAGCTTGACCGGCCCGAGCGGGGCTTCAGCTTCCGCGCTGAGGGCCCGATTGACATGCGCATGAACCCCGAGGCGGGCGAAACCGCTGCGCAGTTGCTCGATCGGCTGGAGGAAGGGGCGCTGGCGGACCTGCTGTTTCAGTTCGGCGATGAACGCCTGTCGCGCCGGATCGCCCGGCGGTTGGTGGCCGAACGGCAGACGAAGCCCTGGGCTGAGCGCAGCAGCAGTGAGCTGGCCTATGCCGTGGCCGGTTGCTATCCGCCCAAGGCCCGCCGCGGCCGCATCCACCCTGCCACCCGCAGCTTCCAGGCCCTGCGCATCGCCGTAAACGATGAACTGGGGGCCCTGGAGCGCTTGCTGCAGCGGGCGCCGGATTGGCTACTGCCTGGCGGGGTGCTGGCAATCATCAGTTTTCATTCCCTGGAAGATCGGCTGGTGAAGCAGGCGTTTCTTGGCGATGCAAGGCTCGAACGGATCACCCGGCGCCCTTTGGTGGCCGATGCGGCCGAGGAGCAGGCCAACCCCCGTAGCCGCTCGGCCAAGCTGAGGCTGGCCCGCCGCCTGCCATGACGTTGCCTCTCCCTGAGATGCCTCGCACCGAGCTGCTCTGGTGGGGCGCATTGTTGATTCAGGCCGCCGCCATCCCCGGCACCCTGCTGCCGGTGTTGCCGGGACTTGCCCTGTTGCCCCTGGGGGCCCTGCTGTGGGTGTGGGCGGTGGGCTTGGCCGCCGGTTGGCCGGTGCTGGCCCTGGCGTTGCTGATGCTGGTGTTGGGCTGGGGGGCCGATGCCCTGGGCCTGGTGCTGGGGGCGGCCCGGCTGCAGGCCACTCGCTGGGCCTACATCGGCTCGGGCCTGGGCTTGGTGGTGGGGTTGGTGGGCTTGCTGCCGGCCCTGCCGGTGGGGGGGCCGCTGCTGGGGGCTGTGCTGGGCCCGCTGCTGGGGGCGAGCCTGGGGGAATTGCTCGCTTCACCCACCAGAGCGGGCCCCCTGGGCCTGCTGCGGCTGCGCCGTTCCCTGCTGGTGGGGCTGGCGGTGGTGGCCGGCATGTTGGTCAGCCGGGTGGCGCAACTGGGGCTGGCGCTGTTGGGGGTGCTTGGTTTTGTCTTGCTTACGCGCGGTCCCTGGCACTGAGGACTTGTGCATTCAAGACTTGTGCACTGAGGGCTTGGCCGCCAAGGTCCCTGCCTGGGATGACCTTGCTACTGAAACCGGTGTGGTCGGTCGGGCCGAAAAGTTGCCGGTAGGCGGCGGTCTGGATGCAGACCACCACCGGCCAGGCGATGAATAGGCCTAAGCCGATGCCAAACAAGGCGCCCGCCACCAGCACTACGAAGCTCACGACCGCCAGGCCGGCTACCTGATCCCAGTGGCGATCGACCTGGCGCTGGCCGGCCTGAAGGGTGTCGAGGGCGTTGGGGTCGTGCAACAGGGCCAGTTGGGGCAGGAAGAACTGGCTCACCGAGAGATAAATGAGGATGGCTAGGGCCGCCAGCAGGGGCACCAGGGCCAGCCAGGGCTGCAGACCGCCCAGCACCACCGCCAGCAGCCCGGCCATGGCGAAGACCAGGCCCAGGCCCCAGCGCAGCAACAACGAAGGCAGGGCCAGCCGCAGCAGCGCCCTGGCATCCCAGTGGCTGAAATCGGCGAACTGGGGGCGCCGACCTTCGAGGGCCAGCCAGGACCCGCGGATCAGGCCGCTGGTGCCCCAGAGGTTGAGCAGCAAAGAGAGGCCGCCAAGCAGCACGCTTTGGCACAGCACCACCAGGCCGTAGCGCAGCAGGTCGAGGGATTGGCGCAGCAGCCGCGGCCAGTTGACGCTGTTGAGGTCGAG
This sequence comes from Cyanobium sp., assembly GCA_044352805.1. Taxonomy (GTDB): domain Bacteria; phylum Cyanobacteriota; class Cyanobacteriia; order PCC-6307; family Cyanobiaceae; genus Cyanobium. Next base: position 3,475 of record JBILDB010000067.1, on the reverse strand, counting down.
GCGGCACTCCAGCACGCCTGCATCGAAGCGGCAGGGACTCCAGGCCCAGGGGGTGGCGCCCGTTAGCCAGGCGGAGGGTTTCCAGGCGAAGGGCAGGCGGGGTTGCAGCAGCAGGTGCAGGGCCAGTTCCAGGCCCACCAGCAGCAGGCCGAAGAGCAGGAAACTCCAGGGGTTGCGGGCGAAGGCCCGCCAGCCATCCCGCAGGGCCTGGCCCAGGTCAAGCTGGCGCGGGGGCAGGGGAGAAATTGCCATCGGATAGTCGGACCGTCGGGCCAAAAACTAGGAGGGGTCAGGGGCCTTGGCTTGACTCTGGCGCAGCTCCGTCACCGCCTCGCCCACGGCGGCGATGGCAGTATCAATACTGGCGTCATTGCTGCCGCGGCCGAGCCCGAACCGAATTGAGGCGGCGGCTTGGCTGCGGCTGCGGCCCAGGGCCGCCAGCACATGGGAGGGGCTGCCCTGGCTGCAGGCGGAGCCGCTGCTGACCGCCAACCGCTGCCGCAGGGCCCGGTGCAGCCGTTGGCCATCGACGCCAGCGACGCTGACATTGAGATTGTGGGGCAGGGCATGCAGGGCGCTGCCATTGCGCTGGATGTCGCCGAGGGCTTCCAGCCCCTGCCAGAGCCGATCCCGCAGGGCGGCCAGCCTCAGCCCCCGTTCGGCCCGATCGGCCTGGGCCAGCGTTACGGCCACCCCCAGCCCCACTAATAGGGGCACGGGCGCGGTGCCGGCCCGCAGGCCCCCTTCCTGGCCGCCGCCGTGCTGTTGGGGGGCCAGGGGCAGATCGGGGCGCCGCAGCAGGGCGCCAACGCCCTTGGGGCCATAGAGCTTGTGGCCGCTCAGGGACAGCAGGTCGATGCCGATATCGGCCATGGCCAGGGGAATGTGGCCGACGGCCTGGGCGGCATCGCAATGGAAGAGCACGCCGCGCTCGCGGCAGAGGGAGGCGATGGCGGCCAGGGGTTGCAGCACGCCGATTTCATTGTTGGCCGCCATCACCGACAGCAGCAGGGTGGAGGGGCCGAGGGCCGCCGCCAGGCGCTCCAGGTCGACGCGGCCATCGGCCTGCACGGGCAGGACCGTGAGGGGAAAGCCATGGCGATGCAGCCAGGCCAGGGGATCGAGGACGGCGCGATGCTCGGTGGCCAGGGTGACGAGGCCGCGGCGGCGGTTGCCGCCCTCCAGGGCGGCCTCGGCGACACCCTTGAGGGCCAGGTTGTTGGCCTCGGTGGCGCCACTGGTGAACACCACGCTGGCGGCGGGCATGGCGAGGGCGTTGGCCACCTGCTCGCGGGCGATGGCGACGGCGGCGGCGGCCTCCAGGGCGGGCCGGTAAAGGCGGCTGGAGGGGTTAGCGAACTGCTCGCTCCACCAGGGGGCCATGGCCGCCAGCACGGCGGCATCGCAGGGGGTTGTGGCGTGGTGGTCGAGGTAGGCGAGCATGGAGCCATGCTCTCAACTTTTCTGCCCCTGCGGCGCCCCGGGGCCCGCTGCCAGAACAGGGTGCCGCAGGTCGCCCCCTGGCCGGGCCAGCGGCTGCGGATCTGCCTGCTGCTGGCCAGCCTTAAAGTGGTTGTCGGGGCGCTGGCCGGTGGCTGGGCGGCGGCCAGCGCCCAGGCGGCAGAACCCGGCAGCAGCCCGGAACGGCCGGCCGATCTGGTGATCCTGGAGGAGCGGGAAAGCCTGCAGGGGCACCTCAGCGTGGGGGTGTTCGGTGTGCAGAAGGATCCGAGCACCGCCGATCTCTGGCGGGTGAATATCTGGCGCCAGTGGCCAGACCGGGTGGTGATCGCCACCGATGTGGTGCGCTGTGACACCAAGGCGCCGCAGCGCATCACCGGCGACCGCCAGCGCGTGATTGTGCGGTTTTTGAATCCGGGGGGGGCGATCAGCCGGGCCAACCGGCTGGATCACATGGTGTGGTGGGCCAGCTGCTTTCCGCAGCAGGCGGGCCAGGACCCGGCGGCGCTGGCGGCTACGGCGCGGCAACTGGGTTTTTCGGGCCAACTGCCTGAAAGCGAACAGGTCATCGCCACCCCCCCCCGATAGATTTCTCCAATGGCCAACATCCCTGCCGCCGGCTCTGCCGGCCTCCCCGATCCCAGCGCAGCGGCGATCCCCAGCCCGCCGGTGCGGTTGCTGCTTGTCGACGACGAACCGGGCATGCGCACGGCCGTCAAGGCCTACCTGGAAGACGAGGGCTTCCAGGTGACCACCGCCAACGACGGCGAGGAGGGCTGGACGGTGGCTCAGCAAATGCTGCCCGATGTGGTTATCACGGACGTGATGATGCCGCGCTGCGATGGCTTTGGCCTGCTCAAGCGCCTGCGGGGGGATGAGCGATTGGGTGGTACCCCGGTGGTGTTTCTCACCGCCAAGGGCATGACGGCCGACCGCATCGCCGGCTTCCAGGCCGGGGCGGATGACTACATCCCCAAGCCCTTCGATCCCGACGAACTGGTGGCGCGGGTCCGCAATGTGGTGCGGCGCCAAGAGCGTTTGCTTGCCGAAGCGGCCCGCTTTGCCGATGCCGACATCGGCAGCCTGGCCAAGCAGATCACCGAGATCCGCTCGATGCTTGGCCCCGGTGGCGCCCGCAAGGCCAGCCCCGATGTATCCCTGGATTTCACCCCCCGCGAAGCCAGCGTGCTGCAACTGGTGGCGGAGGGAATGATGAACAAGGAAATCGCCCGTCGCCTCGAAACCTCGATCCGCAACGTCGAGAAATACGTCAGCCGCCTCTTCATCAAGACGGGCACCTCCAGCCGCACCGAACTGGTGCGCTATGCGTTGGAGCATGGCTTGGTGGAGTGAAAACATTGCTCTCAGCCAGATGGGAGTGGCCACCAGCGCCGCGGCTGCCCCCTTCTGAACAGGCGCAGCTTCGCTGAACTTCAGGCCGCCCGCCGCCAGTTCAGCCCCTCATCAGCCTCGCCGTCGGCGCTCCAGCGCAGGCAGTCCCCCAGCCGCCGCCCGACTAGCAGCTCCTGCAGCGGCCGCCGCTCCCCCAGGACGCGCCGCGGCAACACGGTGGCGGCAGCGATGGCCCATTCCGGCCGGCCGCTCCAGCCGGCCAGCCGCCGCGCCCCCTCCAGCAGGGGCAGGGTGACACCGGCCAGGGTGCCGTCTTCCAGGCGGCAGCTGCCGTTGGCGACGATGAGAGTGCGTTCATCCCAGCGGTGCCGGCCCTCGGCCAGGCCGTAGGGAGCCAGGGCATCGCTGACCAGCACCACCTGCCCGGGCGCCAGCCGTTGCAGCAGCACCGCCATCGCCGGGGCCACATGGACCCCATCGGCGATCAGCCCCAGGGCCACATCACCCCGCAGGGCCGCCGCCGCGATCGGTCCCGGGTCCCGGTGGCCCAGGCCCGCCATGGCGTTGAAGGCATGGGTCAGCATCGCCACACCGGCGTCGTAGGCCGCCATGGCCTCGGTGTTGTTTGCTTCGCTGTGGCCCAGGCTGACGACAATGCCCT
>JBILDB010000363.1:0-2798 GCA_044352805.1 Cyanobium sp. | reverse complement strand
ACGCTGCTGATGCCACCACCGACGGTGAAGGGAATCGTGACGGCCTCGGCGGTGCGGCGCACCAGGTCCACCAGGGTGTCCCTGCCTTGGTGGCTGGCGGCGATGTCGAGAAACACCAGCTCATCTGCCCCGGCTGCCGAATAGCGGCAGGCCAGTTCCACCGGATCGCCGGCATCGCGGAGGCCGACAAAATTGACCCCCTTAACGACCCGACCCTCCGCCACGTCCAGACAAGGAATGATGCGCTTGGCCACCATCGGCACCAACCCCTAATGCTTCTCGGTCCAGCGTGTCAGATGGGCCAGTGGCCCTGGCGCTGTTAAGGTTCTCTACCCTTTGCCCCTGCCCCAAGCCATGGCCCAGGCCGCCATCACCATCGGCTCCAAAGTGCGGGTGCTCAGGGTCCGCGACCGCATTCCCGCTGACCTCGTCTCGACCCTTAAGGCCGATCCCACCGGCACTGTCAAGGGTTACCGGGTCACCGACGGCAAGGGCATCGGCGTGGTCGTGGACCTCAACGGAGGCGGAACCACCTGGTTCTTCGACGACGAAATCGGCCCCGCCTGAACGGCCCCTCCCTGCGGCGAGCACCCGTGACCGAACCGACCCCAAGTCAAGCCCCTGCGGAAAAGAAGGGCAGCGCCACCCGCCAGATCCTTGGCATGAAGGGGGCGAGCACCACTTCCAACATCTGGAAAATCCGGCTGCAGCTAATGAAGCCGGTCACCTGGATTCCCCTGATCTGGGGGGTCCTTTGCGGGGCTGCTGCCTCAGGCCATTTCCAGTGGCGTCCCCAGGAGGTGCTGGCCTCTTTGGCCTGCATGTTGATGAGCGGTCCGCTTTTGGCCGGGTACACCCAAACCCTCAACGACTTCTACGACCGCGACATCGACGCCATCAACGAGCCCTATCGGCCGATCCCCTCCGGGGCGATCCCCTTGGCGCAGGTCAAGCTCCAGATCATCGTGCTGCTGCTGGCGGGTCTGGGTGTGGCCTACGCCCTTGATCGCTGGGCAGGCCACACCACGCCTGTGCTGCTGTTGTTGGCCTTGGCTGGTTCGTTCGTCAGTTACATCTATTCCGCCCCGCCCCTCAAACTCAAACAAAATGGCTGGTTGGGCAACTACGCCCTGGGCGCCAGCTACATCGCCCTGCCCTGGTGGGCGGGCCAGGCCCTTTTTGGCCAACTCACTTGGACAACGGCGCTGTTGACCCTCGCCTACAGCCTGGCGGGTCTGGGCATTGCCGTGGTCAACGACTTCAAGAGTGTGGAAGGGGACAAAGCCCTTGGGCTGCAGTCCTTGCCTGTGGCCTTTGGCATCAAGCGGGCCAGTTGGATCAGCGCCGCGATGATCGACCTGTTCCAGTTGGCCATGGTTGCGGTATTGATCGCGATCGGTCAGAATCTGGCCGCTGTGATTCTGGTGCTGCTAATTATTCCCCAGATCACCTTTCAAGATATCTGGCTATTGCGCGATCCCGTTGCTTTTGATGTTAAATACCAGGCCAGTGCTCAGCCTTTTTTGGTGCTTGGCATGCTGGTAACGGCCCTGGCGATTGGTCATAGCAGCTTGATTGTGGGGAATCTGGCCCTTTGACTCACCTGGATCCCGATCAACGACTTCCGGATCCCCGCTGGGGCCCCGCCCTGCGCCGCCGTGAAAAATCAGGCCGCCTGGCTCCTGTAGCTAAGCCCAGTGGTCGCCGTGCCACTCTCTGGAGGTCGGCCCTGCTGGCCGGTGGTTTGGGCGTGGCCGCGGCCTTCGGCCAAAACCTTTTGATCGCCGGCGTCGATTCCCTGCTCCCCGATGCCCGCGGCATTGGCGCTTTTTCACGACCGGGCACCCTCACCATCCTCTCGGCCGATGGCGAAGTGGTCTTCAAGCAGGGTCCGGCTACCCGGGAGAAGCTGCCCAGCGGCCAGATGCCCCTGTTGCTGCAAAATGCTTTCGTGGCCGCTGAGGATCGGCGTTTCTATCAGCACGATGGCGTCGACAGCGTTGGCATCCTGAGGGCGATGCTGCGCAACCTCCGCCAGGGCTCGGTGGAGGAGGGCGCCAGCACCATCACCCAACAGCTTGCCCGCACGGTCTTTCTCAGCCAAGATCGCACCCTCTGGCGCAAGCTGAAGGAGGCGGCCCTAGCAGGCAAGATTGAACGTCAGCTCCCCAAGAAGCAGATCCTTGAGCAATATCTTAATTATGTCTACTTGGGTTCAAGTGCCTATGGCGTTTCCGATGCCGCCTGGGTTTATTTCTCTAAAAAACCAGATCAACTCACCCTGCCTGAGGCTGCCCTGATTGCCGGCTTGCCACCGGCACCATCAGTTTACTCACCCCTCGTCAGCCCCAAGCTGGCTCTGGAGCGCCGCGCCACGGTGCTGAGGCGGATGCGCGAGATGGGCTATATCGACGACCGCCAGCTTGAAACGGCTCAAGCCGCTCCCATCGGTCTTAAGCCCGCAGAACCCAAGTATTTCGTCAACCCTGCCCCCTGGTTCATTAGCTGGTTGGAGCAGGAGCTGCCCAAGGTCCTAACCAAGGAACAACTTGAGGTGGGCGGCCTCACGATTCACACCGGCCTCAAGCCTGAATGGCAGGCCCGCGCCCAGGAGGCTGTTAATACTTACGCCTCAGGCGGCATGGAAGGCGCCCTGGTGGCCATGGAGCCAGGAACCGGCTTGGTGCGGGCCATGGTGGGCGGCACGGATTGGGAGCGCAGTCAGTTCAACCGGGCCATTCAGGCCCTGCGTTCGCCCGGTTCCACCTTCAAACTTTTTGCCTATACAGCCGCCCTGC
>JBILDB010000362.1:0-2803 GCA_044352805.1 Cyanobium sp. | reverse complement strand
AAAGCGACCATTGGCCAGTGCGATCCATCAGAAAGGCAATGTTTTTGACGTGATCATCCTGATTGCGAGCCACCAGATTGAACACCATGCGCCGGTACTGCTCTTCGAGATCCCGCATCGGTAACTGCAGTTGGCGCATCACCAGAAAAGCCTGTTCGTAGCTGTAGCTGCCTGGTTCGTTGTAATCGAAGTGGGCCAGGGCTCCGAGCGACTGCATGTGCAGCTTGTTGCCGGCATCATCGCGATCGAAGCGTCGTGTCATGAAATGGCTGCGGCCATTCTCCTCCAGCAAACGGCAGTCGCTCATGGTGATCTGCGCAGCCCGGGCCATACGGCTGTAGGCGAGTTCAATCAAGCCATAGCCTCGGGGATCTTCTAGTTCTTTGTCCTTGTTGCCGCTGACGCCATCGAACTTCAGCAACCAGTGGCTGAATCCCGCCGGGGCATCCAATTGACCTGAGCGCACTTCACCTGTGTTGGGATTCCAGGCAATCAAGGCCTTGGCTCTGGCGCCCCCGGCGGAGGTGCCCACCCGTAAAAACGTCTGCAACGCCTCTTCCCGCTTCGGATCCAGGAAGGAGTTGGCCAACCCCTGCTGCTGAGACAGGATTTCGGAAGCCAAAGTCACGAGTTCGGCGATCTGGATGGAGCCGCTGGTCTGGGCGTTGGGCCCCTGGGCCGGCATGAATTCCAGGGCACCCATGCCCCGCTGGCCGGTGTAGCAGAGCCGCTCGACGGCATCGAAACTCTCCGGCGTGCGGCCCTGACGGGCCAGCCAGGCGTTGATCAGATTGTTGCCGAAGCGATCGGGCAAGGAATCGGCCAGGAGCCCCGGCAGGCCACGAAAGGTGCGGCGGGGCAATTCAGGAAAGCTGTAGACCCGCTCCGCCAGCGGCATCATCAGGGGAGCCAACTGAACACCGCTGGCCAGGAACGAGGGCTCGTATTCGAAGGCGGCGACACCGCTCGGCTCGCTGAGGGCTACGGCACCGATGCGTGTACCCCAGAGTTCAACGGCCGCAACGGTCATGGCTGCCCCCAGCTCCAGGAGCTGGCCGGTTTGGTGAGGCGGCGGCGACTGGCGCGCTTGCGCGTGGCTTGCTGCTGCTGCTCCAGCAGGGCCAGGGGTGAGGGCTGGGGCTCGGGCAGCAGCAGCTCCAGCCGCTCGAGGAGATCCAGTTGCCTTAGCACCCGAAGAAACAGCGAGAGCTGGGTGGCGGCGGCACCAGCCTCCAGCCGCTCCAGGGTTCGCTTGGAGATACCGGCCTGCTCGGCCAGCTGGGCCTGGCTGAGGTTGCGCTCCAGGCGCAGGCGGGCGATGCGCTGCCCAATCTCGTGCAAGAGGGCCTCGTCGCTCATCAGACGCTGGATGGGCATGGCAATGGGACTGAGTCGCCACCTTTGGCGAACTGATCAAGAGTAGCAGGCTCTTCTCGTCTTTTCAGTCGAATCAATAAGGCCGGCCTTCCTCCTGGTGGCCGCCTTGATGGCGATGCGCTCGCCGGTCTGCATCGAGCGCACCTGGGCCAGCACCCTGCTGTTGTCGTCGAAGTCGTGCTCCCAGATGCCTTCATCGATGAAGCGATCAGTCTGGTCGTCGCCACCGATCGTGGCACCCACGAACCAGCATGGGGCGGACGACTGGGCTGGAGAGACCAAGGCTACTGACGGCATGACTCAGACCAGCGACTGCTCTGGCCGTCTGGGCCATGATGGACCGTTGCTGGCTAGATTCGCCACAGCACAGAACAAGAGAAGGAAATGGCCGAACACATGATTACCCTTCAAGTGGAACACTTGCCGGAAGGATTCTTTCTTGCCACCAGTGAAGCGATACCCGGATTGGTTGCGCAGGGGCGAACTGTGACGGAAACCCTGGAGATCGCCCGCGATGTCGCCAGACGTCTGATCGAGGCCCGGGCTGAGCGAGGCGAACCGGTGGAAGCCCTGCCAATCTCTGATCGATTCGAGATGCCCCTTGTGGTTGGCGGCTGAGTGGGGCGACTTGCTGGTTTTCGCTATCGCGACGTTGTGCGGCGTCTCAAGTCGTTGGGCTTCGCGTTTGATCGCCAGGCGGCTGGATCTCATGAAATCTGGTATCGGGCGTCTGATCAGCGGTACACCACCATTCCCAATCACCCTGGCGATATGCCCGAGGGGACGTTGCGGGCCATCCTTCGCCAGGCCGATGTGAGCGTGGAGGCATTTCTGGGTCGCTGAAGCCATCGGCATCGTCATCCCCCAAACAACCTATCCCACGCTTCCAGCACCAACCGCTGGGTGCGGTACTCACCGAACTGGCGGAGGTCGTTGTTCTTGAGCACGCGGAAGGTTTCGCTGAGTGGCATCAACCAGTCGGCTCCTGGCGGATAACCCCCGAGAAGCCCATCACCACTGGCGGCTGATAGGGCCTGAGCTGCTGGGCCGTGGCCTCCAGGAAGGCCACCAGGATCGTGATCAGCAGGATGTAGTCCCGCAGGGCGGGTTCCAGGGGAGCTCAGAGGGGGTTGGTGCGGGCTTCGGCATAGATCTCGGCCAGACGGGCGCTGTGGGCAGGATCAGCCAGCGATGCCGATTCAGCGGAATGCGCGAAGGCATTGCGCAGCTTGCGCAGAGCAGAGAGAGCCCGTTCAACCGGGGCGTCGATCAGGCCCAGACGGCGAGCGAGGGCGACCTTCCGGTGATGTTGGTGCGGAGGGAGGGCGAGAGCTTCGTGGCGCTACTGAGGCGTCTGGATTGCTCGATCGGCAAAGCCTGGGACAACGAAACGATCATTGATGAAGTCAATGGTTGAGAGCAAGGC
>JBILDB010000066.1:0-9212 GCA_044352805.1 Cyanobium sp. | reverse complement strand
GAGGACCACATCCAGAAAGGGGGCCAGGGGTTCGGGATTGGCGGTGAGCACGGGGCCGCCCCCAAAGACAATCGGATCGCCATCGCCGCGCTGGCTGCTCCAGGTGGGGATTCGCTCTGCCTCCAGTAAATCAAGCAACACCGGCGCATCAAGCTCCCAGCTGAGCGACAGGCCAAAGAGTTCAAGCCCTGGTTCCCCTTGGCGATGGGTCGGATCGCCGCGGTCGGTGAACAGGCGCCGCACCGAGATATCGGCTCGCCGCGCCAGGGTGGCCCAAACCACCTGATAGCCCAGGCTGGTGATGCCCACTGAGTAGGTACTGGGAAAGGCCAGTACCGCCTTGAGGGCTCCAGCTGCGGGGGTGGCCGGTTCAAACAGCAGGATTTCCTGGTCCAGGCGTGCGGCGCAGAGGGGAACTCTCCCAGCGTGTCACTACGGCGGCGCACACCCGGGGCCAATTGCGCTGTTTCTTTGGTTTGTCATCAAAAAACCCCTTGCCTGCTGGACAAGGGGTTGTAAGGGCGCTGCGCTTTGAGGCAGGGCTTACTTGAGTAGGGCGCTGAGGGGACCAAGCAGGCCGGTGATGGCCGAGCTGGCGTTGGCGGCCGTGGGGGTTTTGCCCTTCTCGAAGGTGGAGAGAGCCAGCCGGGCGGCGGTGTCAATGATGGGCCACTTGTCGCCAGCCAGCGGCTTGACCACGGGACCAGCCGTGGCCCAGAGGGCGCTGAAGCCGCCCATCGAAGCGATCGCTCCAGTCAGGTTGCCCGCTTTAACTTCATCGTTGCTCTTATTGAGCAGATTCAGCACGGGGGTGAGGGCGGGTGCAAGGGCGGCCTGGCCGGTGGCGCTAGCAGCGTTCTTGGCGGCATCGCCGACGGCGTTGGCACCATCCTTAACGGCTCCTCCCACCGCTTCACCGGTCTGACGGGTCGCTTCGGTGGTGCTGGTGGAGCAACCGGAGAGGCCCAGGGTGCCGGCAATGGCCAAAGCCATACCGGCGGTAAGCAGGCGCTTCATGGAGCTTGATGATTAGACGCAGTTAATTGTGACAAAACCGGGGGGAGACGGCGACTTTTTTGGCTTCTTGTAATGGTTGTTACTCCACTTAGGAGACTGGCATTCAAGAAAAAAGGGAGAAGAAAGCCAAAGGCTTTGCTTCTCCCCATGGGGTGATTTAGATGCCGGAGGGCAATCAGGTCAGGAGCTTGGCCAGGGGACCAATCAAGCCGCTGAGGGCGGTCAGGGCGTTGTCCTTGGAAGGGGCTACTTCACCACCAAAGGTCTTGACGAGCAGGTTCACACCTTTTTCGATCAGGCCGTAGTTGCTGCCGGAAGCCAGCTTGACCACGGGTTGGGCGGTTTTCCACAGGCCTTGGAAGGCTTGGATGGTTTTGCCAGCGGCGGGGATGTCGTCTTCCTTGACCTGCTTCTCGGTGGTTTTAAGAACCTTCAGCACGGGTTCAAGGACGCCCTTGAGTGATTCGTTGCCGGTGACGTCAGCAGCGGTCTTGGCTACTTGCACTGCGGTGCGGGCAGCATCCTTGGCATCCTGGGAGATGATGCCCGAGCAGGCGGCCAGGTTGAAAGCCAGCACGGTGGCGAGGCCAAGGACGACCACGCGGCGCAGGGGTTGCATCCAGCGGCCGAGGGCAGTGCTCCAGGAGGAAATCATGGGGGATGGAGATCAAAACATGGTCATTATGAACCGTAGCCAAGGCAGAGCTTCGGACCTGGTTGCGGGATGTTGCATTGTGCGCAGACAATCACAGTCTTTCGTGCGCAGCCAGGGCATAGGCAAGATTTTCGTAAAGTTTGCTAAATCGTCTTTGCGTCTCTGGGGCTGGACTCCCGAGAGCTCAGGCCTCCGCCAGCACCCTGGCCTCGTCGGCGCCGCTGACCACCCGACCCTGATCGGCGAACCCGTCGATCAGGTCGAAGTTGAGGTAGCGGTAGAGCTGATCGGCGAGCGGGTCGATTTTGGCGGCCGCGATCGCCAGGTATTCCGCCGGGCTGGGGATGTACCCCAGCTGGGCGCAGACCGCCGCCAGCTCGGCGCTGCCCAAATACACCTGGGCGCCATTGCCGAGACGGTTGTTGAAGTTGCGGGTGCTGGTGGAGAACACGCTGGTGTTGTCCTCCACCCGGGCCTGGTTGCCCATACACAGAGAGCAGCCGGGCATCTCCATGCGGGATCCTGCGGCTTCAAAGGTGGCGTAATACCCCTCTTCCTTGAGCTTTTCTTCGTCCATGCGGGTGGGCGGGCAAACCCAGAGGCGGGCCTTGTTGGGGCCCTGTCCGGCCAATACGGTGGCGGCGGCGCGGTAGTGGCCGATGTTGGTCATGCAGGAGCCAATGAATACCTCGTCGATGCGATCACCGGCCACCTCGCTGAGCAACTTGACGTTGTCGGGGTCATTGGGGCAGGCCAGGATCGGCTCTTTGAGCTCATCGAGGTTGATCTCGATGATGGCGGCGTACTCGGCATCGGCGTCGGCCTGCATCAGCAGCGGATTGGCCAGCCAGGCCTCCATCGCCTTGATGCGGCGAGCCAGGGTGCGGGCATCGCTATAACCGCGGGCGATCATGTTTTTCATCAGCGCCACGTTGCTGCGCAGGTATTCGCTGACTGTTTCCACCGACAGCTTGATGGTGCTGCCGGCACAGGAGCGCTCTGCCGTGGCATCGGTCAATTCAAACGCCTGTTCGAGCTTGAGATCGGGTAATCCTTCGATCTCCATGATGCGACCCGAAAAAATGTTCTTTTTGCCGGCCTTCTCAACCGTGAGCAGGCCCTGCTGGATCGCCACGTAGGGGATCGCATTCACCACATCGCGCAGGGTGACTCCCGGCTGCAGCGAACCGGAGAACTTCACCAGCACCGATTCGGGCATGTCCAGCGGCATGGCGCCGATGGCGGCGGCGAAGGCCACCAGGCCCGAGCCGGCGGGGAAGGAAATACCAAGGGGGAACCGGGTATGGCTGTCGCCGCCGGTGCCGACGGTGTCGGGCAGCAGCAGCCGGTTGAGCCAGCTGTGGATGATGCCATCACCGGGGCGCAGGGCGACGCCGCCGCGCGAGGCCATGAAATCGGGCAGTTCGGCGTGGGTTTTGATATCTACGGGTTTGGGGTAGGCGGCGGTGTGGCAAAAGCTCTGCATCACCAGATCGGCAGAGAAACCGAGGCAGGCCAGCTCCTTCATTTCATCGCGGGTCATCGGCCCTGTGGTGTCCTGGCTGCCGACGGTGGTCATCAGCGGTTCGCAGCTGGTGCCGGGGCGCACGCCGGCCAGGCCGCAGGCCTTGCCCACCATCTTCTGGGCCAATGTGAAGCCCTTGCCGGTGTCGGCGGGGGCCACGGGGCGAATGAACAGCTCGCTGGCGCCCAGGCCCAGCTGGGTGCGCACTTTGTCGGTGAGGGAGCGGCCGATCAGCAGGGGGATGCGGCCGCCAGCGCGCACCTCATCGGCGATGGTGCTGGGCTTGAGCTCAAAGCGGGCCACGATCGTGCCGGCATCCGGCTCCCCTGCAGCCCGCTCGATTGTGCCGGCGTAGGGCCGGATCGTGATCACATCGCCGGAGTTGAGGGCCGTGACATCGCACTCGATCGGCAGGGCGCCGGAATCTTCGGCGGTGTTGAAAAAGATCGGCGCGATTTTGCCCCCCAGGATTACACCGCCGCTGCGCTTGTTGGGTACGTGGGGGATGGCGGTGCCGGTGTGCCAAAGCACCGAATTGATCGCTGATTTGCGCGAGCTGCCCGTACCCACCACGTCGCCCACATAGGCCACCGGATAGCCCTTGGCCTTGAGCTCGCCGATTAGATCCAAACCTCCCGGCATGCGGGTTTCCAGCATCGCGTTGGCGTGCAGGGGGATGTCGGGGCGAGTGGTGGCGTGGGTGGCGGGGGAGAGGTCGTCGGTGTTGGTTTCGCCCTCCACTTTGAACACGGTGACGGTGATCTCGGCCGGCAGCTCCGGCCGGCTGGTGAACCATGCGGCGGCGGCCCAGCTATCCACCACCTGCTGGGCCAGGGGGTTGCTGGCCGCCAGCTCGATCACATCGTGGAAGGCGTCGTAGACGAGCACCGTGCGGCTGAGGCCCTCGGCGGCGGCGGCGGCCACCACGGCATCGGGGCTGGCCAGCAGCTCGATCAGGGAGCCGACGTTGTAGCCGCCGATCATGGTGGCCAGCAGGCGGGTGGCCTCCAGGGGGCTGACCAGGGGGCTGCTGGCCTCACCGCGGGCGACGGCCGTGAGCCAGCTGGCCTTCACATACGCGGCCTCATCCACCCCCGGCGGGATGCGTTCGCTGAGCAGCTCCAGCAGGAACGCCTCCTCACCAGCCGGCGGCGCGGCCAGCAGCGCGGTGAGGGCCTGGACCTGGGGCGCGCTCAGGGGCAGGGGCGGCACCCCCAGGGCCTGGCGCTCGGCCGCGGCGGCGCGGTAGGCGGGCAGTAATTCGGCGGGGGGGATGGCGGCGGCGGCGTCGGGCATGGGAGCTGGGGGCGCGGATCCGGCCGCTGCGGGGTCATCGCTTCCATTTTTGTCCCTGGCAGGCCCGTTTTTGGTGGCGAGGGCAGCAGAACGGGGGGGAGAGGCTCTGAGGGGACGGCATTCTCCGTGTCGTCCCCTCAGTGGTCGGCCGTGGCCAGGAGCTCATTCGGGGGATTCACACCTCCATTTCAGTCGCAGGGTGAAGGAAGCATCTATCGAGACTTTCTTCAAAGGAAGCAGCCCCGTCAGGATCCTGGAGAGGCCAGCCAGGACCTTTTCTGTCAAAATAATCATGAGGGAAATCCGTGATGGGACGTACCCCGGCCGTAGATGAAGTCGTTGGAGCTGCGAACTCCAGCGGCTTCAGGTCGGGTATGGATCAATTATCGAAGCGGGTTGCCCGTACTTGGTGGCAACGGCGACGGTTGCCCGGCCCGATGGCGGGCGGCTGGAGCGATGGCGCCGGAAGCCAGGGGCATGCAGGCCTTGACCCGTGCCCGCCTCGTCAGCCCCCACCACTGTGAATTTCGCCCTGATTGAGGCAGGGAACAGCGGGGTCGGCGTTGATCCGATCGCGCGTTGCATGGTCGCTGGAAGGCAACAGAGGAGGGCCATGCCGCCGCCGCAGCATCGACGGGGCCAAGGGCGGCTTGGCAGCGACAAACAAATGCCGCTGCCTACGCCTCGATCAAGGGCGTGAGACAGCGGCAGGATGGGGAAAGTGGATCGGATCAGGACGCGACAGACTTGGATGCCTGTAACCGACAGCGCTTTCTGAGTGTGCGGCTGCAGCGCAGTGCTGCAAGGACTCCCAGGATCGGAACTGGCCCTGGCACTGCCGCTGCCTTGTAGGTGATCACACCATTGCTGCCATCCTCCTCACCCTGTCCTCCAACATTCGAAAGAGCAAGAAAACTGTAATTGTAGGGCGGACCGCTAGCGCTGGCCCCAGGGTCGCCAAGCCATAGATCGTAACCGTACCCGTTATTAGGGCCGCTTTGGCCACCATAAGTGCCTGCTAAATCAGGATACTGGCTTGGTGGAACGGATCGAAACAGCATCCCCGTATTGGCAGCGACAATATCGCCGTTAACAACGCTAAATCCATCAGTACCTGGGAACTTATACCAAAAGTAATATGGAAATACTCCCGCACCATTGACGGTATTGGCAACAACAACAGTCAGGGGGATCTGATCAGTGCTGTTGTCAACAAGTCCAGTCAAATATCCCTCCACGCCCCGGAAGGAGAAGGTGAAGTCCAGGGCATATACGGGCTGGGCCACGCCAAGAACTGAAGAAGCGAAAGCAGCGGCAATGAAGGCGCGTTGCCGGGTTAAGTTGTTTTTCAACATGGTTGATCTCAAGATGAGTTTGCAATGATAGTCGCTAAACTATCTAGATAAACTGTATGATAGAATAGAACTATATGAAGTTACCCTTATTACTGATTGCTGTCCAATCCCAAACCATCTTCTGTCAGCTCGCTTACCGCCATTTGTCAACCAGGTGGCGGACAAGCAATGCCAACCGCTCATACTGGGCCTGATTGACTCATGTATCTGATTTGAGCAGCCCCAGCAAAAACACCCTTCGGCGGCCGGCGGCGCGGCCAGAGGCGGGCAGCAGCTCGGCGGTGGAGTGGGGAGCGGCAGCAGCGGCGTCAGTCGTGGAGCTGGGGGCGCGGATCCGGCCGGTGCGGGGTCATCCCTCCCATTTTTGTCCCCGGTAGGCCCGTTCTTGGTGGCGAGGGCTGCATAAAGGGGGGGGTCAGGTTGCCGCAGCTTTCACGGCTCTTGATCGCGCAGCTCCCGCAGCAGCTCAAGGGCGGACCCCGCCGGCCCTGGCTGGTGGGCGTGGAAGCGACGCAGGCGGGCGACCCAATCGCCGGATGCCGCCTCGCCGTCGCTTTCCCGGATCTGCCGCGCCACGGTCAGGAGGAAAAGGGCAACGAGGGGTGGTCCGCCTGCGCTTGACACCGTTTCCTGAGGCGGCGGCTGCAACGCAGTGCCGCCAGGGCACCGAGAAGAGGAACGGGACCGGGTACCGCTACAGCTGATTTGTATGTCATCACATCATTGCTGCCATCATCGAGGTTGGCAACATTGGAAAAGAAAAAACCACTGCTATTGTATGGTGACGAAGATGTGCCTACTATTCCTGGATCTCCTAGAGCCAGATCGAAACCATATCCATTGTTAGCCCCCGGGAGTCCTCCATACACTCCGATGTAGTCGGGCCAAGCGCTTTGCGGTACAGAACGGAACAGTAGGCCGGTGTCGTCGGCGACGATTTCACCATTTAACACACGAAATCCCCTGGTCGGATAGGACACAGTCCAGAGGTAATAAGATCGAACTCCTTCTCCAGTAGGGGTTGAGGTGAGTACGACGGAAGTGGGTAATTGATCGGAGGTGTTGTCAACGAGTCCAGTTAAATATCCTTCCACGCCACGGAAGTAGAAGGTGAAGTCCAGGGCAGCAGCAGGCTGGGCCGCGCCAAGGACCGACGAGGCGAAAATCGCGGTAATGAAGGCACGTTGTCGGGTGTTGTTAGTCGACATGGATGATCTTAAGTTCATGGAGGGCCGGCAATTGTCTGATTGCCTGAGCGGATTCTCTGGCTTTCTGGGCTAAGGCGATGTCATCCGTCTTAACGACGGTTGTCCAATCCTGAACTGTCTCCTGTCAGCTTGCTGATCGCCCGTTTTCATTCAGATGACAGAGAAGCCATCCCGGCCGCTTAGAAATGGGCCTGATTGACCCGAGAACCTATCACTTGCCAGGTGATTACAAGATTGCCAGCCCTATGAATGCTCCACCGCGTTTCGGAGAACAAGGAGCGGGACATGGTGGCCAACAGCTTGGTGGCCCCGTTCGGGTTCACCGAGGCTGCTGGCGCTGTCCTGGGCGGGCGCACTCAGCCAACCCGCTTTCCTGTCGTCGGCTTCTTGTATCCCCGTCGGGATGCGTTCACAGAGAAGCACCAGCAGCACGCGGGTCAGGCCTCCCCCGCTCTCAAGGCTCCTGATCGCGCAGCTCCCGCAGTAGCTCAACGGCGGACCCCGCCGGCCCTGGCTGGTGAGCGTGGAAGCGACGCAGGCGGGCGACCCAATCGCCGGATGCCGCATCGGCGCCGCTTTCCCGGATCTGCCGCGCCACGGATCGCCCCCTGCGGGTGATCACCACTTCCGCACCGGCTTCCACCGAATCGAGGAGGGCGGAGAGCCCCGCCTCGGCCTCCGCCAGATTGGCGCGGCCCATGACCAGATGACCATCTGAGTCAAAGGTTATTGCTTGTCGCCAGGGTCAGAAGGGTATGGGTAGGCAGGCCTGGTTTTTCAGCCTCAATCATTGTCCAAGCTGCTGCGGAAGCGAGCCGAGACCCTGGCTTCCGGATCCACCCCCGCGAAGGTGGGCGGCAACCAGACGCGCACCACTAGCAGCAGGGCGGCGGTGGCGAGAAACAGGCAGACCGCCAGCACCTGATGCCAGTCGGTCTCGAGCACACCGCTCACGATCACCTCGCGCAGCACCGAAACGATGGCGATCTCCACGGAGACCCCGATCGACACCCGTTGTTCCTGCAGATAAATGATCAGCAGTCGAAAGAGTTCGACCAAAATAAGGATGAAAAGGATATCGGCTGTGATCGCGTGAAACTGCGGTTTATTGAGCAGCGAGGCGAAGATCTCCTTGAGCTGCAGCGCCATGATGCAGAACAGCCCAACACATAGCGATACGGCAATCATGTCCTGTACGGCCTCTAGCGAGCGCACGATATGGAGACGCAGAAACTGCTGAAGCCAGGGCACTGAAGAACCGGGCGCGGCAGGGCCAGGCGGTTGGGTGAGGAGGCTGATCCTTTGCTGTTCGGGAAGAAGCTGGTCAGGCAGGGGAGAGGTGGTCATGTTGGCTCAAAGCGGTTTTCCAAATTAAGGACGGAAATGTTTGGGGTCAATCGGGGATTGATGGGACTCGCTGATAGCGGTCATCGTGGATCATGATCATTTGCGCGTTGTTGTCATGCCGACATTCGCTTGGCGTCTTCAACGACATTTCCTATTCATCGCTTCGCCCCTTTTCCATCGCGACAAGAGCCAAGCACCCTGTTCAAGCGGAGGCTCGCGTTGTCGAGCCTGGGCATCTCCACTGCCGGTCTATCCCCCTGGTCTGCCTGGAAAGGGTGGTGCCTCTGGCCTTACCTGGTGCCCTACTCTCACCACCACAAACCTGCCGCACCGGAACGGCGCCCGCCTGGCGGCATGCGATGACCCCAAGCCCCGAACGCGATCAGCTGTTCATCAGCTACAGCCATGTCGATCGGGACTGGGTGGAGCGGCTGCAGAAGATGATTCGGCCGCTGGTGCACAGCGAGGCCCTGCGGCTGTGGGATGACTCCCAGATTCCAGCGGGGGCGAAGTGGAAGGTTGAGATCGAAAAGGCCCTCGCCAGCGCCAAGGTGGCCCTGCTGCTGGTGAGCGACGACTTTCTGGCCTCCGAATTCGTGATCAACAAGGAGTTGCCGCCGCTGCTGCGGGCTGCTGAGGAGGAGGGCCTTTGCATCCTCTGGGTATGTCTTGGCCCTTGTTTCTACGAAGCGACCTCCATTCACGAATACCAGGCGGTGCTGCCTCCCGGAGAGCCCCTTGAAGCGATGGGTCCGGTGCAGCAGAAGATGGCGCTCAAGTCCATCGCCGGGGCTATCCGCGATGCGCTT
>JBILDB010000361.1:0-2811 GCA_044352805.1 Cyanobium sp. | reverse complement strand
GTCTAACCGCCAGTTCCCCGGCTTCTCCCATGGCCCCCTTTCTCCACTCAGCCCTTCGCGCCTTCGCCAAAACCTTGCTGGTTCTGCCCTTGGCGCTGCTGGTCTGCTTTGCCGGCCCTGCCACCGCTGCCGGGTGGGACTCCGCCACCTTGACGGTTCCCGCCACGATCGATGGCACAACAGTGACGTTCAGCGAGAAGGAAATCAAGAGCGGTCGCAAGCTGTTTAACGACACCTGCGGCAGCTGTCACGCTGGCGGTATCACCAAAACCAACCAGAACGTGGGTCTGGATCCCGAGACCCTGGCCCTGGCCACCCCTCCCCGTGACACGGTGGATGCCCTGGTGGACTTCATGAAGAACCCCACTTCATACGATGGTGAATACAGCATCTCGGACGTTCATCCCAGCCTGCGCAGTAGCGATGTTTATGTAAAAATGCGCGATCTCGACGATGAAGATCTTCGTCTGATTGCAGGCTATATTCTTGTCGCCCCTAAGGTGCAAGGGGTTCAATGGGGCGGTGGCAAGATCTACTTCTAATCGATCTTCTTATCAAACCGTCTGAGCTTTTCTTACTGCCACATCTCTAATTTGGTATCACTCCCAACCCCCAGACCCATCAGGGACTGGGGGTTGGTTTTTGTCTGGCTCCATAGAGCCAGGCAATTTGCTATACCACCATTCTTGCAAAGGTGCCGCCAGTCGCTGGGGGAACAGGGTGATCACCGTGGCTGTGGGGCGGGAGCCTGGTTGCAGCAATTCCACCGAATAGGAGGGGCAGCGCCTTGCCGCCAGGTCGGGCACGAAGCGACGGCCGATGCGTCGCCAACTCGGCTCCTTACTACGCCAGGCCAGGCGGCAGCAGGGCCAAGGCAACTCCTCGCGATCAAAGAGGCGGCAGCAAGGACCAAGCACCCGAAAGCTGAACTGGCCTCCGGGACTGGCATGTTCACTGCTGAATTCCAGCAGACCGTGCACCTTAACAGTCATAAAAAAGCCACCCGGCAGGGTGGCGACGGGGGGATGAACCGGACGAACGCAGAATCGCGAAGTCGAGCTCAGTACAGCTCTTCCTCGGCGTGGGTCTTGATCGTGCAGTCCGAGGTGGGATAAGCCACGCAGGTCAGCACAAAACCGCCCTCGATTTGGTCGTCATCCAGGAAGCTTTGATCAGATTGATCCACGGTGCCGGCGGTGAGCTTGCCAGCGCAGGTGGAGCAGGCGCCAGCGCGACAGGAATAGGGGAGGTCGATGCCCTGTTCTTCAGCAGCATCGAGGATGTACTGGTCATCAGGAACCTCAATGGTCTTGTTGAGGCCTTCGCTCTCGTTGATGAGGGTGACCTTGTAGGAAGCCATGAAAGGGAGTGAAGCTCACAGGCGACGGTGAAGCCGTGCCTGAAGGACGAGCCCTTCCTACACCCGCTGGGGGGGATTCCCAGCCATCTTGGCCCCGCAGGCTGGGAAGGCCAATCAAAAGACCTGAAGTGATCAGCGTGCCTTATGCAACATCACCCCGTATCTCCAGGCGCATCAACCCCCAGCTCTCCTGGCGGGCCACAAGTTGGGCCCGCCAGCCCTGGGCCACCAAAACCTTCTCCAGGCCAGGGGCCTGGTCCACCAGCAAGCCACTCAGGAAACCCACCCCTGCCGGGGCCAGTAAGCGAGCGAAGCAGGGGCTGAGGGCCTCAATCACGGGGGCCAAGATGTTGCAGAGCAACAGATCGGCCGGGCGGCCCTCCAACAGCGTCTCCAAGGTGCTGGCGGAGCCGAGGGCGACGCTTAGCTGGGCTGGGCTAAGAGACCCATCGTCCACCGTGAAGTCGTTTAGGAGCGCATTTGCCGTGGTCGCCCGTATGGCCAGGCTGTCCGTGTCCACCGCCGCCGCCTGGCTGGCGCCGAGCCGCAGGGCGGCCAGGGCCAGGATGCCGCTGCCGCAACCCAAATCGGCCACCCGCAGACCTGCAAGGGGGGCTGCCCCCCCCAGACCGCCCCGTTGCTCAGCCAGGTCTTCCAGGGCTTCAAGGCAGAGGCGAGTGGAGGGATGGCTGCCGGTGCCAAAGGCGCTGCCAGGATCCATTCGAATCAGCCGGCGATGGGCCTCATCGGCGGGAGGCTCAAGCCAGGCCGGCAAAATCAGTAGCGACTGGCCGACGGGATCGGCTTGCCAGTGCTGCTTCCAAGAAAGACTCCAGTCCTCATCGTCCTGGCGATGCCACTCCAACGGCGGTAGGGAGAGGCCAAAAGGGGCGCCCAGGGGCGCCAGGGCCTGGGCAAGTTCGGCCCGTTCTGGGGCTGGCCAATCGCTTTCGGGCAGCCACGCCAGCAGCAGGCGGCGCTGGGGCCCCTCCGGCCGATGGCTGAGGGCCACCCGAGTAATGCCAAGCGTTGGCAGCTTCCAGAGCAAGGACTCCTCCAATTCCGGCGCGCAGACCAGCTCCAGACGCCACCAGGCCGTGGCCCCAGTTGCCTGGGCACCAGCCAAGCCCGGCGAGCCTGCCGAGGGGGGAAGGCCAGGATCCAGGGTTGGGCCCATCAAAGGGTCACCGGATGGGCCTCCTGAATGCCCTCAATGGCGTGAATGGAATTCAGGAGTTCACCGGGGATGGGGTCATCGATGCTCAACACCATGACGGCATCACCGCGAACGATGCGCCGACCAACCTGCATCGAAGCGATGTTGACGTTGTGCTCACCCAGCAGCGAACCCAACTGGCCAATGATGCCAGGCATATCGCGGTGACGGGTGAACAACATGTGGCGGCTGGGAACAACGTTCACCGGGAAATCATCGATGGAGATGATGCGCA
>JBILDB010000065.1:0-9254 GCA_044352805.1 Cyanobium sp. | reverse complement strand
CGCCGCGTCGCAGGGGCCCGACCCGGCATTCCAGCCAGCTCAGGCGACTCAGGCCCAGGAGAGTGGTGGAACATGCCTCAGCATCCTGGGCAGCCGCCAGCCTGCGCAGTTGGGTTTTCACCGCTTCTGCCCAAGGTTCAGCACCTTCGAGAACATAGATCAAGGCATTGGCATCAAGGAAAGCGATCACCAATTGCGTTCCTCCGACAGCTCCGCATCAATATCTGCCTTGGTGCGCCCTGTGGTCGATGGTGTCTGCTGCAAAAGCCATTCCAGGGAGGAGATCTCGGGGACCGGCGCCTGGCTGGCTCGATGTTGCAAGCGGCGATAGTGCTCTTCGCTCATCACCACTGCCGCAGGCTGGTTGCGCTTCATCAGGTGCACAGGGCCTCCCCGAAGAGCCTCCTCGATGGCAGCGATGCCACGACGCTTGAGCTCGGCGCAACTCAAGACATTGGGCCGGTCTCCAGCCATGAAGCACTCAGCGACATTGCGCCATCAGGCTAAAGCCACCCACCGGCAACTGTACCGAAAACGGTACCAAGCACATGATTAAGGAAGTTGGTCATCTCAGGCAGCTGGCGGACGAGGAGTTTGCAGCTCGGGGATAGTTGGGCCTGGGAACGGCGCCAGCACCGGACCCGCGCTTCTATTACGCACACGTAAAGAGGGGACGAACACGCTCGTGTCGACGACGAGTCGCATCAGTTCTGGCTAGGGCTGGAAGAGATCTCGCGGACGAGTCCGTCCTCGTCGATGCCCAAGTGGCAGACGAGGTCATCAACGAGCCTGCCGAGTCGGTCGATTACCTCGCCCCCGATCCGCTGGTCCTTGGCTGCGATCGGTACAAATAAAACGATTGGCTCGCTGTGTCGTTCGCTCTGCATGGTTTCACTTTGTACGCCTTTGTATAGCTGTAACTGTAGCCACAACCTGGTGAGGGGGGTGGAATTGGTGGAGAAGTCGCTGATTATGCAGACGATTTCGCCCTGCGTGACTTTGCTGCCATTCATTTACCAGCCGCCTGGTTCGCCCTGGTGAAATCAAGCCGTCCGATCAACGAGATCAGCGCAGTCGCAATGCAGCGGGCGTACCAATTCTGCACCGAAGCGATGTATGCGAAAATACATTGCCGGTGACTTCGCCCTGAAAACATCGGTTGACCAGTTGTTTTTGCGCCCAATGTCCTGGCTTCGCCCCAGTGCTGCCCGTCGCCCGCTGTTTGCCGGCACGATCGCCCTTGCCGCCGCCTCCTGCCTCGCTTTCGGAGGCTCCGCCATAAACCAGGTCCTGGCCGCCCCAGCGGCGTCGGCCGGCTATGGCGTCACCAGCCTGGCGCCCGGCGGCACCAGCTTCCAGGTGCTTTCGCCCGAGGAGGCGGCAGCGGCTGCGGCTTCGGGGCGTTGGAAGGTGCTGGACGTGCGGCCGGTGCCGCCCCTTTCTTATATCGGTGGCCATTTGCCCGGCGCGGTGCATCTTTCGGAGCAGGCATTTCGGGGACCTAACGGTCGGCTGCCGTTCCAGATCTGGAGCCCCAGCGAGCTATCCAGCCTGCTGAGCCGGGCCGGCATCTCCAATAGGGATGCCGTGCTGGTCTATTCAGACGGCAATGACGTTTTGGGGGCGGCCTTGGTCTCCTACATCCTGGAGAAGAGCGGCGTCAGCAAGGTGGCGATTGTCGACGGCGGCCTGAGCGGCTACAAGGCGGCCTCGCAAAGCACCACCAAAGCCTTCCCCACATTTGCCGCTGGTAGCTTCAAGCCCACCACGGTGCAAGGCCTGGACATTTCCCTGGGCGAACTGGCGCCTCTGATCGGCAAAAAAGATGTGGTGATTGTCGATCCGCGGCCCAAGGCCCAGTTCGAGGGCACGGATCAAACCTTCATCCGCAACGGCCACATCCCGGGGGCCAAGAACATCCCCTGGCAAGCATTCACGGAGGCGAACAACGCCGATGAGGCCAAAAAGAATGCCCACAAACTCAAATCCCTTGACGAGATCCGCACGTTGCTGGTGAGCCGCGGCATCACCCCCGACAAGACCGTGATCGTTTCCTGCAGCACCGGCCGTGAGGCCAGCCTGCAATACCTCACCCTCAAGCACCTGCTCAAGTACCCCAAGGTGCGCATCTACGAGGGCTCCTGGACCGAATACAGTGCTACCAAATTGCCGATTGCGGTGGGCCCTGAAGGCAGTCCGGCCCAGCCCAACAGCCTCTGATCCCCAACTTTTCCCACAATGGCCCACCTCATCCGCCCATACGTCCGTCTCGTTGGACGCCAACCCCTAGGCCCGATCCTGCGTTTTGGCGGGATTGCGGCCCTGCTGTTGGTGTTGAGCGCTCCTGTGGCCGTTCTGGCCTGTGACACCGGCAGCGACGCCTCCACCCCCGCCGCCAAGACCAAGAAGCGTTGACTCGATCCGCTCCTGCCGCCTTGACCGTGGCCCTTCCCGTGGCCCTGGCCTTGGCAGTGGGGGCCGCGCTGGCGGTCCAACAGCCGCAGGCGGCCCTGGTCTGGGGGCTGGGCTGCGGCCTCGGTCATGTGCTGGTGCGCGGCCGCTTTGGATTTGCTTCCGGCTACCGGCGGCTGCTGGTGGAGCGTGATCCCGGTCCGGCCTACGCCCAGTTGCTGCTGGTGGCGCTGCTGGTGGTCGCCATGGCCCTGGTGCTGGCCCTGGAGCCGCTCACCGGCCTGCGGCCCAAGCTGCTGAACACCACCATCACGCTGCCGTTCCTGGCCGGGGCGTTTTTGTTTGGCATCGGCATGGAGCGGGCCCGGGCCTGCGGCTGCGGCAGCCTGGCGGCGACCTCCCGCGGTGGCGCCGGCGTGCTGGCCGCCTTGGCGGGCTTGGTGATCGGCGCCTTTCTCGGCAGCTTGCATGGCCCGCTGCTGGCCCGCCTGCCCCAGCCCCGCCTGGATTCGCCCGTAGGCCTCGATCTTTTCGGGTTGGCCGGCGCCTTGCTGCTGCAGTTGCTGTTCATCGCCCTGATCGTTTTTCTTTTGAGCCGCTGGACCGGCCAGTCCCCCTGGGCAGGGCAGCCGCGCCAGAACAAGGCGCCCTATGGCGCCGCCGCCGCCGTGGCGCTGCTGGCCATCGGCCTGCTGCTGGTGACTGCAGAACCCTGGAAGGTGCTGTGGGGCCTTGCCCTCAGCGGCGCCCACTTGGCCCAATTGCTGGGTTGGGATCCCCAGAGCAGCATCTTTTGGTCAAGCGCCAAGGGTCAGGCCTTGCTGCAGGGTCCCGGCGCCTGGTTGTTCAACCATGCCGTGCTTGTCGACCTGGGGCTTGTCTATGGCTCGGTGGCCACGGCCATCGGCCAGGGCCGCTTCCGGCTGGCAGGCGAGGCGCCCCAGTCCCTGGCAGCCCTGGCCCGCAGCGGCGGCGGCGGCCTGCTGATGGGCTACGGCGGCCTGCTGGCATCGGGTTGCAACGTCAACGCCTTTCTCGGCGGCGTGATGAGCTTCAGCCTGCACGGCTGGATCTGGCTGGCGGCGGCCCTGCTGGGGTTCGCAAGCTCGTTGCGGTTGAGTGGGGGCTTGGGGAATGGGGCTGCTGTGAGGGCGGCGGGTGCTGGGTGAGGAGTTGTATAGACAACGCACCCAGCCTGCCGGAGCTGCTGCTGGCCCTGCCTCAGGACGATGAACCCTTAGAGCCGATGGGACTGACGCCGCGGCAGTTTCCGTGTATCTGATCGATAAGCAGGCGATCTCCTCTCTCTCGCCCGCACCCCCCTAGAGCCCCACCCCCCAAACCCCCTAGGTTGGACCCCTGTTGGCTGGAAAGGCTTTGAGCGCCGGCACCCTCTACGACAAGGTCTGGGATCTGCATCGGGTTGCCGAGCTGCCCGGGGGCGCCAGCCAGCTGTTCATCGGCCTGCACCTGATCCATGAGGTCACCAGCCCCCAGGCTTTCACGGCCCTGCGGGACCTGGGGCTGACCGTGCGGCACCCGGAACGCACCGTGGCCACCGTCGATCACATCGTGCCCACCACCTCCCAGGCGCGACCGTTTGCTGATCCGTTGGCCGAGGAAATGCTGGCCACATTGGAGGCCAACTGCACCCAGTACGGCATTCGCCTGCATGGCATCGGCAGCGGCCGGCAGGGCATCGTCCATGTCATCGCCCCCGAACTGGGCCTCACCCAACCGGGCATGACCGTTGCCTGCGGTGATTCCCATACCTCCACCCACGGCGCCTTCGGCGCCATCGCCTTCGGCATCGGCACCAGCCAGGTGCGTGATGTACTGGCCAGCCAGAGCTTGGCGATGAACAAGCTCAAGGTGCGGCGCATCTGGGTGAACGGCCGTCTCCAGGATGGCGTCTATGCCAAGGACCTGATCCTGCACATCATCAGAGTGCTGGGGGTCAAGGGCGGCGTCGGTTACGCCTACGAATTCGCTGGCCCCGCCATCGAGGCCCTGTCGATGGAAGAGCGCATGACCCTGTGCAACATGGCCATCGAAGGCGGCGCCCGCTGCGGTTACGTCAACCCGGATGCGGTCACCTTCGCCTATCTCCAGGGTCGGCCCCACGCCCCGGCAGCAGACGCCTGGGAGCGGGCATTGGCCTGGTGGAGCTCCTTGGCCAGTGGCCCCGACGCCGTTTTTGATGATGAGGTGATCTTCGACGCATCGTCGATTGCCCCCACGATCACCTGGGGCATCACCCCCGGCCAGGGCATCGGCGTTGACGAAACCGTGCCCACCGCCGACCAGCTGGACCCCGAAGAGCGTCCCTTGGCCCAGGAGGCCTACCGCTACATGGACCTGGCCCCCGGCGCCCCGATCGCCGGCCTGCCAGTCGATGTCTGCTTCATCGGCAGTTGCACCAACGGTCGCCTCAGCGACCTGCGGGCCGCCGCGTCCATCGCCCGGGGTCGCCAGGTGGCGCCCGGCATCAAGGCGTTTGTGGTGCCGGGCAGCGAGCAGGTGGCCGCCGCCGCCGCCGCCGAGGGCCTTGATGGCGTCTTTCGCGCCGCCGGCTTTGAATGGCGCGAGCCGGGCTGCTCGATGTGTCTGGCCATGAATCCAGACCGCCTTGAAGGCCGCCAGATCAGCGCCAGCTCCTCCAACCGCAACTTCAAGGGCCGCCAGGGTTCGGCCAGTGGTCGCACCCTGCTGATGAGCCCGGCGATGGTGGCCGCCGCCGCCATCAGCGGCTGCGTCACCGACGTGCGCCCCCTGCTGCGGGCCGAATTCGCCGCCGATCCCGCCGCAACTCCTCTCGACCCCACCAGCGCCCCGATCCGATGAGCCATCCCTTCCCCAGCGGCCCCATCGCCCAATGGACGGGCCGGGCCGTGGCCCTGCGGGGCGATGACATCGACACCGATCGCATCATCCCGGCCCGCTTCCTCAAGTGCGTCAGCTTTGACGGCCTGGCGGCCGGTGCCTTCGCCGATGACCGCCTCGAGCGGCCCGGCCAGCACCCCTTTGATCAGGACAGCTTTCAGGGGGCCACGTTGCTGGTGGTGAACCGCAATTTCGGCTGCGGCTCCAGCCGCGAACACGCCCCCCAGGCCCTGATGCGCTGGGGGATCCGGGCCTTGATTGGTGAGAGCTTCGCCGAGATCTTTTTTGGCAACTGCCTCGCCCTGGGGCTGCCCTGCCTCAGCGCCAGCCACGACGATGCGCTGGCCCTGCAGGCCGCCATCGAGGCCGATCCCTCGCTGCTCCTGCAGCTCGATGTGTCTGGCCGCCAGGTGCAAAGGGCCGGCCAGCTTTGGCACCTCAGCCTCGCCGATGGGGCCCACCGCATGTTGGTCAGCGGCGAATGGGACGGCACCTCCCAGCTGGTGGCCCACGACGCCGAGCTGGGTGCCACGGCGGCCCGGCTGCCCTACCTGGTGGGCTTTAAAGGCTGAGTGAGGAATTCAGCCGCTTCCGCCGGTATCAGGCTGGCCCGCATCCCAGCCCGCTGCGATTGCTGCGGCCAGCGTCGGTTTCAGAAGGGCCGATCCAGCACCTGCCGCACCGGATCGAGACCCGGCGCGGCCGGTACGTAGGGCACAAAGGGAAGCCCTGGACCCTTGAAGTTGAAATCGTTGAGCCTGACGCGAATGCCGCCCAATCCATTGTAAGGACTATAAAAAACACCCAGTTGATAAGAGCGTCGTTGCCAGCGGAATTCGATAAACGAATTGGTGACTTCGCCGTAATTCCCCGAGCTGCCATCGACGTTGAGACCAACGCCACCGGAAAATACCAACGGCCCGGCAATCTGCTGGGTCAATCCCACCCCCACCGTGCCCAGGTCCACCGCCCGGTCGAAACCAAAGGGGCTGTTGCCCTGTTTGAGGGTGCCGCCGCCGGTGATGGTGAGTTCGGTGTAATCGAAGAATGGCTTGACGAAATGGCCCAGGGTGAGGGTGGGACCGGCTGAAAAGCCGAGGGTGTTTTGATTGGTGCCATCCCCGTAATAAGCCAAGGTGCCAAGCACATTCATATTCAGCCGCAGTCCAGGAATCACCGGCACCGCCGTATTGGCCAGCCCCTGGGTTGGGGTCAAAGGTGCTGCCTTACCCGTCCAGAGGGGATAGGAGAGATTGATGGAAGTGATGGCATTGGTGCGCCAGAGCCGTTCCAAATCGGGACTGTCATAGGGACTGGCCTGGACATTGGCACCCCCGAAACGCCAGAAATAATTGATGTCCAATTTGCGCCAGGTCGGCAGGAAGGCGGTGCGTTCGAACGACAACCCATAGGCCGAATACACATCCTGTTCTCCCAGAGTGCCGTTCCAGACCCGATAGCGATAGGCCCCAAACAACCGCAGGGTGCTCGGCCCCAGCAGCGGCAACGCAACAGGGCGAGAAAGGTCGCCCCAGCTGCGGGTGCCATCCGGCATGTTTTCCGGATTGAAGGTGCTCATCTCCAGGCGGGCATTAGATTCAAAACCGGCCAGATCACCGCTATATCTCAGCTGCAACCCGAACAGGTCGCCCGCTTTGTTCGGTTGGTTCTCGGTTGAAGCTCCCGCCGGCTCGCCCGGCAGGGGATAGGCGTCGGTACTGCCATTGAACGCCCGCTGCAGCATGAATTGGGGTTCGATCGAGAGCACCCTGTTCTCGCCAAACTTGATCGGTTGGCGATAACCCACATACCAGCCATCGCGATCGTCCTTATCCACCCCAAGCACCCAGCGATTTTCCACCTCCTGTTGCTTTCTGATGCGTGTTTGGTTGTTGACGCGAATGCCGAGTCGATCTTCGAGCCGTAGGTGATTGCGCTGGGCCTTGATCACCGTGTCGCCGTTGGGCATCAGCGTCGCCACGACGTTTTCCGAATCCAGCCAGGACTGGGCCGGGGTGAAGGGGTCGTTGGTGAAGCCGACCCGATCGCCGCTGAAGGTTTTGGCGGTGAAACGCAGTTGGCGGGCCTGCAGCCGCCAGCGGCTGATGGTGCCCTGCACCAATTTGCGGTTGTTGGTGGTGGTCAGATCATCCAGTTGGGTCGGACGGACCGCCCCAAAATTGTTGACCGCCCCCGGCGTGTTGAGCTGGGCCGGGAAGCCATAGCGGCGTTCCGCCGAGAGGCTTTGTTGGAAGGTCACATCGCTGACCCGTTGATCGACCTGGGCGATGGCGGCATCGCGGGCCCTTTCCTGCCGCCGCAGCGGCTGCCAGCCCCGGCCCTTGCTGCCCGCTGCCCCCGGCACGGAACCAGGGGCCGCTGTTGCTGCCGGTGGTTGGGGCCGGTTCGGCGCCGGCGCTGTTTCCACCCCCATGGTGACCCGCTCCAGTTGGCTGGCCAGGTCTTCGAGGGGGATGTTTTCTGGCGGTGGCGCCTGGGCGCACCCCTGGGCCGGCACCAGGGCAAGGGGCTGGCGTGGCGCGGCGGCATAGCCGAAGCGATAGCGCAGGCCCAGCAGATAGGCATTGCTGCCCTCACTAACGCCGTTGTAGGTGCCGTAGGCCCCGGAGCGGTGGTGAATGCGGCCCACCACCGACCACTGCGGTGTGACCAGGCCCTCCACCTCGAAGGCCAGATAGTTGAGAAAGGTGGAGTAGTTCTTGCGGTAGGTGCGCTCGTAATTACTGGGCTCGCTCAGCAGGCTGACCCCTTCGA
Organism: Cyanobium sp.; assembly: GCA_044352805.1. Lineage (GTDB taxonomy): Bacteria > Cyanobacteriota > Cyanobacteriia > PCC-6307 > Cyanobiaceae > Cyanobium. The sequence continues at coordinate 1,184 of JBILDB010000065.1, read as the reverse complement.
CAAAGTAAAGGCTCAGCCTGGGCAACACCCAGAAGCGCAACCCAATGCCGATGGTCGCCTCGCCAAAGCTTTGGGCCGGCGTTTGGGCGAAGGGCACCGACTGGTTGAACTCGCCACCGGCCTGGGCCGCTGCGCGGTGGCCCAACAGGTTGCTGTCGATTTCCAGGGCAAAGGGGCCGGCATCCACAATCCGCCGCTGCAGATTGACGCCGGCCAGATACTCGGGCCGGAAATTGCCCTTGAACAAAAACGTGTCGCCGAAATTGGCGGCAAACATCTGCCCGGCCCAGGTGGTGACCGCCCAGGGATGGGGATGCCATTGGGGCGGCGCTGGGATGGAGGGAGGACAGGTGATCGGCTCCGGCGGTGGCAGGGGGGCCAGGGGCACCACGGCCTCGTTGGCATTCGCTGGCTTGGCCGTTGACTCCCCGGTGGCTGCCGGCAATTCGGTCGGGGGGTCAAGGGTCAGGTCGCTGGAACTGGAGTCGAGGTCCAGCACCCCATAGACGTCGTCCATCTCGCCGACGCCCTCATCCAGGCTGAAGCGCAGCCGGCTGGCCTGCAGATACTGCTGACCCCGCTGAAAACGCACACTGCCAAAGGCATAAAGGGTGCGGGAGTTGGGGTCGAACTCGACCCGGTCGGCCTGCAACCGCCCCCCGCCGATGAGGGCCCGCACCGAACCGGTGCCGACAAAGCGCTGCAATTGGTTGTCGAATTCCTGGCGATCGGCGCTGATCTCCAGCTCCAATGGGGGCGGAGGCACCGCCGCCGCAGGGGTCTTCGGGCCAGGGGCCGCCGGGCTGGGGGCCGGGGGCCCAGCCGCAGGCGGCCCAACCTCAGGCGGCCCAGCCGCAGGCGGCACAGCCGCAGGCGGCGCACTCAGGGGTGCCGGGGTCCCTGTGGGCTCCGGCTGGGGGGCGAGGGCCTGGGCGATTTCCAGGTCGACAGGTGTTTCAGACCCGCCCGCCGTCAGCGTGGCTGGTTCAGCAGTAAGCGACTGCGGGGCTGCCGTCTGGTTGGCCGAGCCATCACTGACGGCTGTCTTTGTGGCAATGCTGCCAATCGCCCCCTGTTCAGGCACCAGTTCATGAACCAACTGTTCAGTGACAACACCCCCAGTCGCGACGATTTCTGTGCTGGCAATCTGTGTGCTGGCAATCTCTGTGACGACTGTCCCTGTA
>JBILDB010000359.1:0-2821 GCA_044352805.1 Cyanobium sp. | reverse complement strand
CGGCCCGATGAACCGCACCGTCAGCCAGAACAGCACCAGGGCCGAAATGCCAATCCAGGCGCCACGGGTGCTGACCGACACGAATCGATCGGCCTGATTGCGACTCAGGGGCAGCCAGGGCAGCAAACGGGGTGAATCGTCGCCCTTAGCGTCGCCCTTGGTGGTGGACTTAGGGGCGGGCTTGGGTTGGCGGGGTGGCAACCCCTGGCTAGCGCGACGCTTGGCTTCCCCCATCCAGGCAGGCAACAACTGAAATGAGCCTAGGGACGCTCCCCCCAGCGCGCTCAGCCCGGTAACAAACGGGTGAGGGGCTCCCAGGGCTCGAGGGCGGTCAAAACCTGGCGGCCCCAGCCGCGGCAACGGGGCCGGCCATCCAGCACCGCCAGCCTGCCGCCGCCGCGCCTGAGGCCCGCCAGCCCGCGCTGCATCAGGTTGAGGGCTTCGGGCAGCAGGAGTTCGCGGAACCAATCCTGGCCCTGACGCCGCAGCTGGGCGACCCGGGCCGCCGTGAGCGGATCCTCCAAGCTGGCGATCGGCAGCAGGGCCACCACCACCTGGGCGGGCAGCGGCAGGCGGGATTGGTTTTGCAGCCACCAACTCCAGCGGCAGCAGACCACGCCATTGCTTTCGGGGGCGGTGCCCTCGTGGCAGACGCGCCGGCCAAATTCAGCCGCCAGGGCACTGGTTAACCCCAGCCGCAGGGCCTGGTCATCCAACAGCACCACCGTCAGTCCGGCCTGGCCCAGCACCAGGCGGCGGCTGTGGTCCAGCAGGTGCTCGGCGTAGTGGGGGCTGTTGGGCAGGGGCTGGCGCAGGGGCAGATAGAGGGGCAGGGGGTCGGCCAGGGGCGGATCGGCCAGATCGACGACCACCTGGGGAGTGAGGCCAAGGCTGGCCGCCGAAACCCCGCCACTGCGCTCACTGGTGAGTTCGCCGACCAGTACGGCACCACGGCCCTGGAGCAAGCCCAACAGCTCGCGCAGGGGCTGGAGGGGCTGGCGATGCAAATGCCACTGCAGCAGGGCCGGTTCGACCACGGCCCATCCACACCAATGGGGATCGCCAGCGGCCAGCCAGGCGGGCCAGGGATCGGGGGGGGACGCCAACAAGGGCAGAAGATGGCGCAGGGGAGCCTCTTCTTCCGGCGCCAGGGCCACCACCTGGCGGGCTGGGGCGAGGGGATGGCGGGGCTGGGCCAGGAGACGGCGACTGAGGCGCTCGTGCAGCGCCAGCAAGCTGGCTTCGGCGGCGGGCTGGGCCCGTATCAGCCGGTCCCAGTCGCTGGGCTCCAGCACCACCGCCATCGCCTGCCGCAAGCGCGGCTCCAGCATTTCCAGCTCCGGGATCACCAACTGGCGATCGGCCAATGCCGCGCTGCTCCAGACGCTGAGCAACTCCTGGGGATTGAGCAGCCAGAGGCAATGGGGCGGCGGGGCCGTGGGGCCCTCCCAACAGGGCAGATCGAGCCCCGCCGCCCGCAGCCGGGGCCACTCCACCTGCAACAGGCGCCGGCGGCGCTCGTCGCTGACCACCAGGGCCAGGGGGGTTTCGCTGAGGGCCAAGGGCACCAGCAGGCTGATCCACCAACTGGGATCGGTGCCCGGAGAAAGGCGCAGCAGGGTTTGATCACCACGGCGCAAGCTACGGGCCACCAGGCGACTGAGGCTGAGGTGGTGGGGCCAGCGCTCAGCCCCCTCCCGCCGCAGCAGGGCCTTGAGGTGGTGGTGGGCGCTGGCTTCCAACATCGAAGGATCGTAGGAAGGTGCTGATATCAGCACGGCAGCGTTGATGACAGCAGTGGGGCGCTCCCAGCCGGTGGGAATCGTGGGCCTGGGCCTGATCGGCGGCTGCCTGGGCCTGGATCTGATCGACGCCGGGGCAGAGGTGCGCGCCCTGGTGCATCGCCCAGCCACCGCCGCACGGGCGCGGCAACGGGGCCTGGCCACCAGAGTGGATACGGATCCGGCGGTGCTGGCGGACTGCGGCCTGGTGATCTTGGCCCTGCCCCTCGATCGCCTGCTGGACCCCGATCCGGCCCTGTTGGCGGCCCTGCCCGCTGATGCGGTGGTGACAGATGTGGGCTCGGTGAAGCAACCCGTCCTGGCGGCCTGGGGACCGCGATTGCGCCGTTTTGTCGCCAGCCATCCGATGGCCGGCACCAGCCGCTCGGGGGTGGAGGCGGGCGAAAAAGGTTTGTTTCAAGGGCGCCCCTGGGTGGCAACTCCCGACGCCGACACCGACCCGGAGGCCCTCGAAGCTGTGCGGCAATTAGCGACGACGGTGGGAGCCCGCTGGCTGTGCTGTGATGCCGCATCCCACGATCGGGCCGTGGCGCTGATTTCGCACCTGCCGGTGCTGGTGGGGGCAGCTTTGCTGCAGACCGCGGACAGCGGCGGCCAGGCCAGCGGCCTAGAGAGCCTGGTGCGGGATTTGGCTTCTAGTGGTTTTGCTGATACGACCCGCGTTGGGGGGGGCAATCCGGAATTGGGTGCGCTGATGGCGCGCTGCAACCGCACTGAACTACTAGCGGCGCTGGGGCGTTATCGGCAGGCGATTGCTGGGCTGGAGAGGTTGGTGGAGCTGGAGGATTGGCAGGGGTTGGAGGGGGTGCTTAGAGAGTGTGGGGAGGTGCGGCAGGAGTTTTTGGGTTGAACACCTTTGGATTTCGTCGCAGGGGGGATCGAAAACCGGGACAGCCTGGTGGATTTAGGGACTCTCTGTGCTGTGGGGAGCTGCAGGCTGCGGGCGGGGGGCGGGATTCGCATGATTTAGGAGCTACTTAGCCACAGTGATTTGAAAACCACCATGGGTTGAACATGGG
>JBILDB010000360.1:0-2821 GCA_044352805.1 Cyanobium sp. | reverse complement strand
CCGCCGCCGCCGCCGAATCCCTGCAGCGCAGCCTGGAGGCCGCCGCCGACGGCCTGCCCTGGGATTTCTGGACGATCGATCTGGACGCCGCCGCATCCACCCTGGGGGAGATCACCGGCGAGACCGTGACCGAGGCGGTGCTGGATCGGGTGTTTTCGCGGTTTTGTATTGGCAAGTGAGGGGGGGGATGTGACGATTCGCCCCTTCCACGAGGGGCAGCGCCACGCGGATCTCAAGGCGCCCATGGCTCACCACCAGGCCAGGATTACGGCTCCGAGGGCTGGGGCCCCCTGGTCGCCCCGCTCCACGTCCAGGAAGGGGATGTGGTTCGAGAAGTGATCGGATAGAACGCTGTCGGTGGGGCTTCAACCCGCCAAGGCGGCAATATCGGCCTCGCTGAGGAGTACGCCTGTGATTAGGCGCATTTGGCCATGCATCAGGGCCGGCCTGTTGAAGCCATCCCGGCAGCCTCTCTAACGAGCTGCTGACGCGCATGCGCCACCGGTGATCGGCGAGGCTGGGCATCGAACCACCACGGGGCGAGACACCACCCGTAGCGCCTGCAACCTTCTTTCCCACTCCACCTATGGTGGAATGTGCCAAGGCCGCCTTGACTCGTCATTATTGGATGCAACAGTGTGTTTAAGTCGCTACTCACACAGGCGAGGCGCTGCCTTACAGTTCCCAACCGGAGATCTTTCAATGTCGGGTCGCACAAGAAACAAAAGAGGAACATTCATGTCCGCCCTTGAGCTCGGCTTTGCCCGGTTGCTCGACTTCTCGGGCTCCTTGACGAGCTATGCCTACGACCACCGGCCAGATCAGCATGATGCGGCCGCGATTGCTTCTGACTGGCAAAATGTTGGTGGGGACATCCGCATTGCTTGCCGCAAGGTCGACAAGCTGATTGCAAGCAGTAGCATTAACAGTGGAAGGTGATCTGTCAGAGGGCGAGCTTAACAGCCGTCAAGATCTGAGTGCTGATCAGGCTGATTTGAAGAAGATTTCAACAGATAAAGCTGTTGATCCTGAGCTTCTGAGCAGCGAGCCATCTGGTGAGCTTGTTTATCAGAGCTTTGGGTTCAGAGGACCGATTCCACCACCTGAAATTTTTGCCGGCTATGATAAGGCTTTGCCCAATGGTGCTGATCGCGTCATGAAAATGGCGGAGCGAGAACAAGAGCACCGCCACAAAATGGAAGACACAATCATCACAAAGGAGTCTTTTGAGAAGAGGGCTGGGTTATTATTTGCGTTCATCCTGGCTGCCTTGAGCTTGGGAGTATCATCCTATCTTCTGATTTTTACCGACAAAAGTGGACCTGGCCTGACCTTGTTCATACTCCAGTTTGTTGGACTTGCTTGGGCATTCCTTGGCGCAAGGAAACAGCAAGAAGTTGAAGAAGCAGAAGAGTCTGAAGACTGAAGGTTTACCAGAATTTCAAAACGTTGCGAAAATTTATTATCACAGCCTGCCGACAGTTCCGCCAACACCAGCTCCAATTGCTTGGTTGCCATCACTGGCTCGGCAGGGCGAGGCGGCGTAGAATTTTCGAGAGCATCGAAGACGGACGCTGCGGCGGCGGCGGCGGCTGCCTTCGCCGGAGTGAGGACGGGGGGCTATTGGCAATGCTGTTGTTATCAAGCAGCTGCTTGGCGGCGGTGGTGTGAATGCGGTGCTGCTGGTCTTTGCTCTGGCCACCGCCGACTGCTTGCTCTGCAGCGGATGCTTCGGGCCTGCCCGAGCGGTCAGCCTGTATGGCATGCGGGGGCGATCAGCCGACCAGCTGATCGAGCTCCGGTCGGTCCAGTTCGGTGGGCTTCTCATCGACCGCGCGCACGAAATCTTCGTCAATCGGGCCGCTGAGAGCATCGAGCCAGGTCCAGTCTTGGGCGATGGGCTGCTCCTCATTAGCGGTAAAAAACATAGTCAGAGGTCAGCTAACACATCGTTAGCAGATGTGGCAATCTTGTAGACAGCTGGATTATCCAGCCTCGGATCCCAGCAACTGGAAATCCGAACCCTCCGGTGGCAAGACCAGCTGGCATCGATCGATCGCCTGCAAGCCAGAGAGCAGTTCAGCGAAGGCAAATGTCGACAGGGCGGCACTAACTATTCCCACTTCCTTGCCTGTGCCAAGCAGAGGCCGCACAAGGTCGATGACCCGGTCGTTGCCAGTATTGCGAACCAGTCTCATGCTTTGATCGCTTTGCCGATGCGTGAGTGGTGATAACTCACTATAGGGTCAGATGAAAAATATGCAATTGTCACAGTTCTACGCCGGCCAAAAGATTACTTAGATAGCAATTAATCGCGTACCGCACGCCATTTGGGCTGGTGTCTTGGATTGGCGGTATCCGCGGCACTCGCTTCAGCGGATTGAATTCTGGGCTTGCACGTGGTGGGGCCTGAAGCTGGTCCGGTGGAGGCTTGGGCGGCAACTGCTGGGGCTGCTGCCCGGGCGTAGTCAGGGGGCCACCTCCGCTTCGTACAGCCGGTCCCCATCAGCCACTTTGGCGCGGCCGCTGCGCCGCTCAAACAGGCACAGCTCCAATCCTTTTTGGCCACGCATGTGGGGCTGGGGATAGGTGCCCTCCAGCAGCAGGGCGCTGATATCCAGGTCTAGTACGTCCACCCGCTTGCCCTTCACCCGCGCCGCGGCGAGGCGGCTAGCGGCGACGCAGGCGGTGCGCACCTGGCGGTCATAGGCCCTCCAGGCATCGGGGCTGGAGGCCAGGGCGGCTCCGTCGGCCAACGCCGTGGACACCAGCAGCAAGCCGACCAGGCCAGGCATCCTTACCCTGCGGATGGTGCTGCGGG
>JBILDB010000358.1:0-2825 GCA_044352805.1 Cyanobium sp. | reverse complement strand
GATGAGATTCCGGTGCTGGCGGTGGCCGCCTGCTGCGCCGAAGGCGTCAGCCGCATCCGTGGCGCTGCCGAGTTGAGGGTGAAGGAAACGGACCGGCTGGCGGTGATGGCGCGCCAGCTCAGGGCCCTGGGGGCCAACATCGAAGAGCACCCTGATGGCCTCACCATCACCGGCCCCACCCGCCTGCGGGGGGCCGACACCGACAGCGAAACCGATCACCGGGTGGCCATGAGCCTGGCGGTGGCCGCGTTGGTGGCAGAGGGGCCCACCCGCCTGGGCCGTCCCGAGGCGGCGGCCGTGTCCTATCCCGAGTTCTGGCAGGACCTGGCCCGGCTGCACCATTGACCCCGCCTTTGGACCCGGCCGCTGGCTCGGCGCTACTGACGCCCCGTAGTGGTGCCGACGGCAGCTTCAGTCTTTGGAGTGGCGCCTTCGGCGAGGGATTCCACAGCGCCGCTGGCGCCCTCAGCGAGGCTCAGCAAAAATTCGTGCGGCCCAGCCAACTCGAGCGTTGGCGGCCCGGCCAGGAACTGGTGGTGGTGGAAGTGGCCGTAGGCACTGGCACCAATACCGCCGCCTTACTGCAGGCCGCCGCCGGCCTGGGCTTGCCGTTGCAGTGGTGGGGCCTGGAGCAGGATCGCCAACCCCTGGCCCTGGCCTTGGCGTCGGCGGCCTTCCGCAGCCAGTGGTCTGAAGCCACCTTGAGCCGCCTGGAAGCCTTGGGCCAAAGTGAGCGGCTGCTCTGGGGCGATGGGCGCCAGGCCGTCAGTCGCTTGCCCGCCGCCCTGCAAGGGGGCTGCGATCTGGTGTGGCTGGATGCCTTTTCACCGCGCCGCTGCCCCCAGCTATGGAGCCTTGAATTTTTGGCCCAGCTGGCGGCGCTGCTCAAGCCGGAGGGGAGGCTCATCACCTATAGCAGTGCCGCCGCCGTGCGGGGCGCCCTGGTGGCAGCGGGGCTGCAGCTGGCCAGCATCGCCGCCAGTGATTCGGAGCAATGGAGCAGCGGTACGGTGGCTGCGCCGACAGCAATGGGCGATTCCTTTCCCCTGCGCTCCCTAAGCGCCATGGAATGGGACCACCTGTTCTGCTCCGCCGCCGAGCCCTACCGGGATCCCACGGGCCAGGCCAGCGCTACCACCCTGCTGGCGGAACGCCAGCTACGCCAAAGCCAGAGCAACGCCATAAGTGGCAGTGCCTGGCGGCGCCGTTGGGGTGTGGCTTCAGGGTTCTGCCAGCAACGCGGGCTGCCGATTCAGTAAAAAGCGTAGTTTACCTAATTAAAATAATAATCAATCAGGAGTCTTTTGTATCCAGATCAAGTCCAATGGACTTGCGGTTCCCTTCCATGATTTGTTCGACGAGGATTTTTAGTAACAGCGAAACAATGGCCACTCCGCCCAGCAGTAATGCTGCACCATAAGCTAATTCAGTTTGATATTGCTTATAAGCATCTTCAACAAATAGGGGCAGGGTTTGGGTTTCGCCGCGGATGTTGCCACTCACTACTGAAACGGCGCCAAATTCACCAAGAGCCCGGGCGGTGGTCAGGATCAATCCGTAGAGGGCAGCCCAGCGCACCGAGGGAAGAGTGACTTTCCAGAACACCTGCCAGTCGGTAGCCCCGAGGGTGCGGGCGGCCTCTTCCTGTTCCCAGCCCTCTTCTTCAAGCAGAGGAATCACTTCGCGGGCCATGAAGGGGAAGGTGACAATAATTGTGGCCAAGACAATCCCCGGCCAAGAAAAGATGATCTTCCAGCCCCAGCTATTCACCAAAGGACCTAATAAACCATGGTTGGGGCTGTAAAGCAACACCAACATCAGCCCCACCACCACGGGTGAGATTGAGAAGGGTAGATCGATTATGCTCAGCAAAAGGGCCTTACCACGAAAGCGGCGGCGGGCGATGGCGGTGGCCGCCGCCAGACCGAAGATTGTGTTGAAGGGCACGGCAATGGCGGTAGCGAATAGGGTGAGACGCAGGGCCGCCAGCAAATCACTATTGCCAAGATTTTGCAGGAACACGCCAGGGCCTTTGGCAAAGGCCTGAAACACCACGGATAGGGCCGGTAAAAGAATCACCACACCCACATAAAGGCAGGCCACAGTGATGATCAGCAGCGGCCAAAGTGTGACACCCTTTGCCTTGGCGCCGGCTTGGGCAGCGGGGGCTGGTTTTGTGTCGCTGAGCGGCGGAATTATGAAGGCCATTGTTGGGGGGATGGGCGGAAGATCTATGGCGTCAATAAGCAGTGCAGAGAATTCGTTTCAAGAGGTGCTTTCACTGCCCAGATAGCGCTGTCCCCAAACCTGGAGCGCATTGATCACCAGGAGGCTGATCAGGGAGAAGATCAACATGACGCAGCCAATAACCGTGGCGCTAGCAAAGTCGTATTCCTCTAGATGTTGAATTATTAGGGTAGGGGTGATCAGATCCTTGAAAGGCATGTTGCTGGCTATCATCACCACCGAGCCGTATTCGCCTACGGCCCGGCTAAAGCCCTGTGCTATTCCGCCCAGAATGGCCGGCATCAGTTGGGGCAAAATTATTAGAAAGAAAGTTTGGCCCGGGTTGGCGCCAAGGCACCAGGATGCTTCTTCCTGTTCTTTTTCTAGGGAGCGCAACACCGGCTCGACCGTGCGCACCACAAAAGGCAGGGAGATGAAGACCATGGCCACGCCGACCCCCAGGGCCGTGTAAGAGACCTTGAGGCCGAACATGCTCTGCAACGGCGCACCCAGCCAACCCTCTTTGCTGTAGACATAAGAGAGGGCCAAGCCGGCAACGGCGGTCGGCAGGGCAAAGGGCAGGTCGATCAGGGCGTCCA
>JBILDB010000357.1:0-2833 GCA_044352805.1 Cyanobium sp. | reverse complement strand
CAGCGAGCAGGCCCCGGCCTGGATCAACGCCACTGACGCCGGGCCTGGCCCGAAGCGGCCGATGGGCCCGCACCACAGCTCGGGGTGGGGCGCCACGGCGGCCGCCAGATCGGCGCTGGCGCCTGGGTCGACCACCAGCAAGTAGCTAAAGCTGGGGAAACAGGTCAGCCAGGCTTCCAACGCCACCCCCGGAGGCGATTCGATGGCGTCCAGGTCGAGCTGCAAATGGCACCCGGCCGCCTCCGCCAACATCACCGCCGTTCCGGCGATGCCGCCCATGCTCACGTCCTTGGCGGCCCGCACCACCCCCGCACCGGCCAGTTGCACCAGCAGCTCAAGCTGGGCCCGCAGGCGCGGGGGATCGGCTTGGGTCGCCGCATCCCAGAAGGGATAGTGGCGATGGAAAGCGCCTTGGTGGTTTGCCAGCAGACAGCAGATCTGCCCCGGCCGCGCCAGCCGGGCCGAGAGCACAGGCCCCGGTGCCATGCCCAGCACCGCCACCGAGAGGGCCGTGTATGGGCTCTGCAGGTTGGTATGGCCCCCCACCATCGGTACCCCGAATTTGTCGCAGGCAAAGCCCATACCCTCCAGCAACGCCTGAGCCGGTTCCGGCCCCTGGCTCCAGAGGCTGTTGACCAGGGCCAGGGGCCGCCCCCCCATGGCGGCGATGTCGTTGAGGTTCACCAGCACGGCACTCCAGCCGGCGAACCAGGGGTCCTCGGCCACCAGCTGGGGGTGCAAGCCTTCGCAGGCCAGCAACAGGGGGCCCGGGGCTGCCGGCACCAAGGCGGCGTCATCCCCCAGAGCCGCCGCCGCCCCCAGCGAAGGGAAGGGTTGGTGGGCAAAGAGGCTTGCCGGAACCTGGATGTCACGCTTGCCCAGCAATCCTTCCAGTTGGGACAATCGCTGTACCAAGCCGTCCAGATCGACCTCAGCCCTGCTTCGGCCCCTTTGGTTCTGGTGCACCCCGCCGCTGGCCTCGCCTTCCAGGCCGTCTGCATGGGACCTCATGCCGCCATCAGGCCGGGGCGCCGTTGGCTTGCAGGTTCGTAATAGGCCAGATCGGCCTCCATCAGATGGTGGCGGACGCCGCGGATGTCCATGGACTCCAGCGAGTGCCAGTGCAAGCGCTCGAAAAAACGCACGTTCTGGAGCTGCACCGTCGCCAGGAAGCGCTGGGCGCCCCAGCCGTGGGCCGTCGTCACGGCCTTCCAGATCAGCCCCTTGCCGATCTGGTTCTGACGGCGGTAGCTGTCCTTCACCCCCAACCGCCCGCCGTACCAGAGCCCCGCTTTCTCCTCAAGGATTCGCACCACACCCACCACCCCGAAGGACTGGGCGGCGCCGGGATAGATGGCGGCGATTGGGTAGGCGTGATCATCCCGGTCATCGCGGTCGTGCTCTTCGAAGAGGTGCTGCTCCTGGCAGAAGATGGTGCTGCGCAGTTGCCAGTAGCCCTTCATCAGCGGGGAAGTGGTTTGTAACAGGTGGAAGGAGAAAAGGCCGGAATGGGTCGTCGGCGAGAGACGGAAATCTTCCGCATCGACGCCAATGCCCAAGCGCACCGAAGGGGTAAAGGCCGCCGGTGCCGAACAGGGACTGGAGCCAATCTTGAGGCTGTTGCCGTCCAGGAAGGGCATGGTTAGGTCTGCTGTTCAAACAAAGCCAGGGCTGAGCAGGCCCCGCATTTGGCGCAGCCCGCCGCCATCGCCTCCGCCCGCAGGTCGGAGGCCCGCAGCAGTGCTGCTACGGCCGTGTACACCTCAACCATGAAGGCGGTGCTCGGGGCTGGATGGTCTTGCAGGGGTGTGCCAGCGATGGGCACAAAAGGCACCACGAAGGGATAAACCCCCAGCTGAATGAGGCGTTCACTGCAACTAATCAGGCTCTCGGCGCTGTCGCCCAAGCCCGCCAACAGGTAGGTGGTCACCTGGCCGCGGCCAAACACCGCCACCGCCTGGCCAAAAGCTTCGTAATAGCGATCGAGGCTGAGTTCGGATTTGCCCGGCAAGATGCGGCGCCGCACCGCTGCTTCCACCACCTCAAGGTGCATGCCGAGGCTGTCCACACCCGCGTCTTTCATCAGCCGATACCAGCTGGGGTCCTCCGGCGGCTCGCACTGGCCCTGGATCGGCAGATCCACCCGCGCCTTTACCGCCAGAGCCGTTTCGGCCATCAGCCGGGCGCCCCGGTCGTCGCTGTTGGGGGTGCCGGTGGTCATCACCAGTTGGCGCACGCCATCGAGCCGCACGGCCGCTGCCGCTACTTCGGCCACCTGCTGGGGTGTTTTGCGCACCAGCGTGCGCCCCCCCTCCAGCGATTGCTCGATGGCACAGAACTGGCACGATTGGCTGCGGTCGCGAAAACGAATGCAGGTTTGCTGCAGCGTGGTGGCCAGCACATCGCGGCTGTGCAGCAGAGCGATGGCGCGGTAGGGGATGCCCTCTGCTGTCTCTAGGCCATAAAAAGCTGGTTCGGGCGGGACCTGGACCTGGGCCAGCACGGTGGAATCCCCTTGGGCCAGGCTTAAGGAGCCGTCGGCTTGGCTGTGCAGCCGGTAAGGCGACGCCTGGGAGCGGGCGTTGTAAACCGGCACCATCACTGTGGTGCCGTCGATCGTCAGGGCCCGGTGGTCAGAAGGACCGGCTCCCCCCCGGCGTCCCTGGTTGCCCGGCAGGGCCGGATCGACCACGCCATGGACCTGCAGTTCGGTGAGCAGCGTTCCCAAGCGGGGCTCAGTGTCAGCCATGGGCCACCTCCACGGCCACAGCCAGGCCGCTGGGACGCTCGGGTGCCAGCGGCTCCGGCCCAGGGGATCCCGCTTGGGGGAGCG
>JBILDB010000356.1:0-2844 GCA_044352805.1 Cyanobium sp. | reverse complement strand
CGCCTGTAAGTCCGCTCAGGGGCTGCTGCAACGACATCAATGCCTTCGAGCGCTTTCTTCAAGATCGTGTCGACGGCCAGATTTGTGAGCTGCACTGTCAGACTCTTCTCAACGAGAACGCAAATCGCCAGGCCGTGATCGAGCAGTTTGAGCGGCACCTCGGCCAGGCGGGTGAGAACGATCTGGCTCTCTTTTACTTCAGCGGCCATGGCTCCCAGGAGCCGGTGCCAGCTGAGCTGCGGCACCTCGAGCCAGATGGCTTCAACGAAACCCTCATCTGCTGGGATAGCCGAAACACCGCCTGGGATCTCGCCGACAAAGAGATCGCCTGCTTGCTGCAGCGGGTGGCCCGCCGCGGGCCGCGCCTCCTGGTGGTTCTGGATACCTGCCATTCCGGCTCCGGCACCCGCGGCCTTGAAGAATCCTCCGGAACCCGCCATGCACCAGCAGACCAACGCCACACGCGCCAGATCTCTGACTACCTCTTCAGCCCAGAGGAATCACAGCAGCTGAAGGAACCGGAAACCAAACGCGACTCTAGGCAGCGGCTGGAACATCCCTCGCGCTCGCCACGTGCTGCTTTCCGCCTGCCGCTCCAACGAACTCGCCAACGAGTGCCACGAATATGGCCAGGCCCGAGGTGTGTTCTCCCTGCATCTGCTCAATACGTTGCAGTCAATGGGCAGTTCTCTCACGGTGCGCGGTCTCTTCCAGCAGGCAAGCGCGCGCGTGCGTGGCCGGTACAAGAACCAGACTCCCCAACTGGAAGCCACCAAAAGCCAGGACCTTGACCTGCCGGTGCTTGGAAGCGGCGCCATCCGTCCCCAGCCGCCATTTTTCTCCCTCCAGTACGACGAAGGGCGTTGGTGGATCGATGGCGGTGCCGTGCATGGGCTCGTTCCGAACGCAACATTGGCTGTGTATCCCTTGGATAGCCTTGCAGCGGAAGCCGTTGAACCCGAGCAAGCCCTGACCACCGCCAGCGTTGTGGACGTACAGCCGCAACGCTCGGTCGTGGAGCTTATGGCTGATGTCCAGCAGCCCACCAACGATCAGGTGTGGAAGGCGGTGGTCACCGGCCAGCCCCTGCCTCCGTACTGCGTGGTGCTGGAGGGTGACGATCCGGAAGCGATAGCAGCCCTACGCAAAGCCCTCGAAACCGAAGGCCAAGGCGACACGCCAGGTTCTTTTGTCAAAGCGGTGGCCGCAGGCACTGAGGCCGATTGGCGCGTCCTAGTGAAAAATGGTGAATACTTGATTACACCCGTGGCCGAAGTCCTCCCTCTGGTTATGCAGCGCAAGATCGATGAGACAGATTCCGCGCTCAACGTAATTCGGGATCTTAAGCACATGGCCCGCTGGACCAGCGTCCTCAAGCTTGAAACACCGGCCTCCAGCCGTCTGCCTTCTGATGCGGTGACACTGGACGTACGCATCTGCGACTCACCTGCTGCGGAGCAGACCTTTGTTCCCCTTCCAACGGCGGTGCTGGAGCTCAGCTACCGGCAGGAGAATGACCAATGGCTGGAACCCAGCTTTGAACTCCGCCTCAACAACAACAGCGATGTGCGTCTTTTCTGCACTCTGCTGGATTTACCGGAGGACTACAGCATTTCGGCCCCCTTCTTCGACGGCCACGGCAAGGGCATCTGGTTGGAGCCTGGTGAGAGCCGCGCTGCCTTCAGCGAACAGCCGATCCCTGCCACCATCCCCGATGAGTTGATTGCCCAGGGGGACACCGAGTATCAGGACATTCTCAAGCTGATCATCTGCACCAGCGAGTTCGATGCCTCACTGCTGGAGCAGAAGGCCCTTGGCACTCCTCTTACTCTTCCTCCTGCCACCCGTGGGATGGACGACACCGGCAGCCTGACGGCGTTGATGCATCAGGTGAGCACCCGACATCTGGGAGCCAGCCGCCCCACCCGGGTCGACACCTGGGCTACAAGCCAGATCACTGTGATCACTCGCCGCCCACGTGATGGGGTGACAATAAGTCCCGAAGCCTCTGCACAGCTCGGCAGCGGAGTCATGGTGCAGCCCCATCCCCACCTGCGCGCTCATGGGCGCCTCACCAGCGAGAACCTCTCCACCCGCGATGTCGGAGCCGCCCTGCCCGCCGTGCTTAGGGAATGCGGGGAACCCTTCGTGTTCTCCAGCGCACGCGGAGTGGATCCCGGTCTGTCCGCCCTTGAACTGCAGCTCGACGACGCCGCTTCTGCCGCCAGCGTGACCGCCGAACAGCCGCTGATTTTGCAGGTTGATCAGCCGCTGGCAGAGAATGAGTTTGTGCTGCCGGTGGCTTTCGATGGCGAGTTCTACATTCCTCTCGGGCGGGGCCAATCCATGCAAGGCCGCACAGAGATCCACCTCGATCGCCTCACCGATCCGGTGTCCGAGGGCAAGAGGAGCCTGGGGGGCTCGATCCGCATCTTCTTCCGCAAGCTGATCTGCAATCAGCTGGGACTGGAGTTCCCTTATCCGATCCTCGCTGCAGTGCAGGTCGGCCCGGAGGGCGAGCCAATCTATGAAGCCGATATCGCCAAGCTGCGCGAGAAAGTGACCAATTCCAAGCGTATCGTGCTGTTCTTGCACGGCATTATCGGCGATACCAGGAGCATCGTGCCCTGCCTCGAGAGCGCCGCTCTTAACTCCCACTACGACCTGGCGCTGAGTTTCGATTACGAAAACCTCAACACTCCCATCGGGACCCTGGCCGAGCAGCTCCGCGATCGCCTAGCTGAAGTGGGTCTTACCCCCGGCCACGCCAAGACCCTGCATCTAGTGGCCCATTCGATGGGTGGGCTTGTGAGCCGCAGCTTCATTGAACAGAAAGGCGGCAAC
>JBILDB010000355.1:0-2866 GCA_044352805.1 Cyanobium sp. | reverse complement strand
AGGTGCAAAGGCAGCTGCAGCAGCACCAGGTGATCGTGCGCAGCTCCAATTACGGCCTTTATGCCGACATGAGCCAGCGCCTGATGGCCACCCTCGAACCGTGGGTGGAAGAACTGGAGGTTTATTCAATTGATGAGGCCTTCGGGCGACTGCGACGTCCCCCGGCCCAAGCCACAGCAAAGAACCGCCTAGGCATGCCCCGCGCCGGGGAGCTGGAGGCCACGAGCCCAGAGGACCAGGGCCCAGAGGGCCAGGGCCCAGCAGGCCCCGACCTGACGGCCTGGGGACAGGCGCTGCGCCAACGGGTGCGCCGGGATCTGGGGCTACCGGTGGCCATCGGCATCGCCCCTACCAAGGTGTTGGCCAAGCTGGCTAATCGCATCGCCAAGCAGGATCCCCAATACCGCCAGCAAGGGGTGTTCGATCTGGCGGCGGTGGCCGATCCGGATCCCTGGCTGGAAGCAGTGGCCATCGAAGAGGTGTGGGGCATCGGCCGCCAGCTTTCGCGCTGGTGCCGCCTGCGGGGCATTGCCAATGCCCGCCAACTGCGGGACATGCCCCCAGGCGAGCTGCGGCGCCGCTGTGGCGTCGTCGGGCTGCGTCTGCAGCTGGAGTTGCGGGGATCCAGCTGCCTGCCCCTGCAGGAAGCGGCGCCAGCCAAACAAGAAACCTGCGTCAGCCGCAGCTTCAGCACCCCCATCACCACCCGGGCCGAACTGCGCGAAGCGGTGGCCACCTACCTCAGCCGCGCCGCCGAAAAACTGCGCCGTCAGCAGCAGCTAGCCGGTGCGATCACCGTCTTCGTGCGCAGCAGCCCCTTTGATGGCACTGTTTTTTATAGCAATGCCGCCACCGTGGTGCTGCCCCTGGCCAGCCAGGACACGGCCGTGCTGCTGAAGGCTGCCCTGCCCCTCACAGACCAGCTGTTCCGCCCCCACAAACCCCTGCGCAAGGCCGGCGTGCTCTTGCAGGGTCTGCAACCGCAAAGCCTGCTGCAACACCACCTGCTGGCACCTCTGTCCAGCGAAGAGCAGGCACGAAGGCAGGCCCTGCTGGCTGCGGTGGATGGCCTCAACCGTCGCTTCGGTAGGGGCACGCTGCAATGGGCGGCCTGCGGCCTCAGCCCGGCCTGGACGATGAGACGCTCCCGTCTGTCACGGGCGGCCACCACCCGGCTCAGCGATGTGCCGGTGGCGCGGGCCTGAGCCATTAAATACGCTGATTTCCAAGGGTAATAGAGAATCCAAGCCATAATCACGACAACGCTTACACCATCTCAGCCCCTGCTCTACTTGCCCCTGCTGAGCAGCGCTACCGAAGTAGGTTAGCGCCGTCGCCTGCAAAGGGAGCTTTTGATTGGGGAAAGGACCTGGTGAAACAGACTCAGGCCTCCGCCAGCAACGAGGCAATTTGGTTGCGGCCATTGCCCTTGGCCAGCTGCAGGGCCTGCTCACTGCGACGCACCAGATCATAAAAACAGCCATCGGCGGCCGCCAACACAGTGAGACCGCCACTGATATGCAGCCGCAGCTCCGAATGGCTGAAAACGCCAGGCATGGTGCTGACGGCTTGGCGCAATCCCTCGGCCACCGCCATGGCCCCATCGGGACCCTGATCAACCAGCAGCAGGGCAAAGGAGCCGTCATCCAGCCTGCCGGCGAAATCCTGCTCCCGTAAAAACTGGCAGCCCAGATGGCAAAGATCGACCAGCACCTGGTCACCGGCCTGGTGGCCCCAACGGTTATTGATCGCCCGAAAATTGTCGACATCAAACAACAACAGGGCCAGTTGCTTGCCTTCGGCCCGGGCCCGGACCACTTCCCGTTCGCCAATGGCCAAAAAGGTGACCCGATTGGGCAGGCCTGTTACCGGGCAGACATGGGACAGGCGCCGCAGCTCCAACTCCCGCATCACCAGTTCTGCCAACAGCCCCAGCTGGTGAATCTGGGTGGCCGTGGGCAGATGGGGCTTCTGGTCCAACACACATATGGTGCCCAGGTTGTGGCCAGTGGGAGTGGTGAGCGGGGCCCCGGCATAAAAACGCAAATGGGGTTCAGCGCTGACCAGGGGATTGGTGCTGAAGCGCTCATCTTTGAGGGCATCGGGCACCACCAGCACCCCTTTTGAGGCGATGGCATGGGCACAAAAGGCCATGGACCTGGGGGTTTGGCGCACTTTGAGGCCCTTACTGGCCAAAAACCATTGGCGATTGGCCTCCACCAAGGAGATTGCCGCTAACGGCATGGCGAAGATCGAGCTGGCCAACTCGACCAGGCGTTCCAAATGGGGATCGCTGGGTTGGTCAACCACCCCGTACCTCTCCAGAATCCGCAGCCGTTGGGCCTCGTCCAAGGGCACGGGATAGTCCGGGTAGGCCATTGGGGAATTCCAGTAAATACAAACTAATCAGGATCCCGCGCTATCGCAGGCACCCGGCCCTTAACTGCCCCCTCGAGCCGAAAAGGTTTCCTCGTCGCTGCTGCACCGTTGCCGATCGAGAGCAAACAGATGGCGGCGTTCGCGGTAGTAGGCCTCTTGAAACCGCAAGGCCTCCCCATTGAGCTGCTGGAAAAGGTCGTCGATGCGGCCCTCCATGTCGTGGCAGAGCAGGGGGGCGGCGGCAGGCTCAGGCGGCGGCGGTGGCGAGGCTTCGGCCTGCAGCAACCGGGCGATGCAACGCTCCAGGGTCTGCAATTCCTGGCCCCGCCAGGCCTCGAGCAAATGGCGACAACGATTCTGGGTGACCAGTCGGGAGCGGCTGGCGATGGCCCCGCGCAGCTGCAACCCGGGCTGGCCCAAGGCGAGCGATTCCACATCACTGGGTTGCAGCAGGGGGGTCAAACGGGAGAGGAGATCGCTCTGCTCC
>JBILDB010000064.1:0-9445 GCA_044352805.1 Cyanobium sp. | reverse complement strand
CATGCCGCCGTGGCAGCGGGTCCGGGTTACGACCACTTCAACACCTACCGCCAACTCCTAGAGCATCGACCGGTAACGGCCCTGCGGGATCTGCTGGAACTGACGCCCGCCCCAAACCCATTGCCCCTGAACGAGGTTGAGAGTGTCGAAAGCATCTGCAGCCGCTTTTGCACGGGCGGCATGAGCCTCGGTGCCCTATCCCGAGAGGCACACGAAGTGCTGGCTGTAGCCATGAATCGCATCGGCGGCAAGAGCAATAGCGGCGAAGGGGGTGAGGATCCTGCCCGCTATCACCCTCTCCACGATGTCGATGCCGAGGGCCGCTCGGCGACGTTGCCCAGCATCGCTGGCCTGCGCAATGGCGACAGCGCCTGCTCAGCCATCAAGCAAATTGCCTCTGGTCGTTTCGGTGTCACCCCGGCCTACCTCCGCAGTGGCAAGCAGCTGGAGATCAAGGTCGCCCAGGGAGCCAAGCCTGGAGAAGGGGGCCAATTACCAGGACCCAAGGTAGATGCCTACATCGCCTGGCTGCGCAATAGCAAACCTGGGGTGGCCCTGATATCGCCTCCTCCCCACCACGATATTTATTCCATTGAAGATCTGGCCCAGTTGATCCATGACTTGCACCAAGTGCATCCCAAAGCCAAGGTTTCGGTGAAACTGGTTGCCGAGATCGGCATCGGTACGATTGCCGCCGGCGTTGCCAAAGCCAATGCCGATGTCATCCAAATTTCCGGCCACGATGGTGGCACTGGGGCCTCACCCCTGAGCTCAATAAAACATGCCGGCAGCCCCTGGGAGTTAGGTCTAAGCGAGGTACATCGCAGCTTGCTGGTCAACGGACTTCGGGATCGGGTGCTGCTGCGGGCCGATGGTGGCCTCAAAACCGGCTGGGATGTGTTGATGGCGGCCCTGCTTGGCGCCGAAGAATACGGTTTCGGTTCAGTGGCAATGATTGCCGAAGGCTGCATCATGGCCAGGGTTTGCCACACCAATAATTGTCCCGTCGGCATAGCCACGCAGAAAGAATCCCTGCGCAAGCGGTTCACAGGCCTACCAGATCATGTGGTTAATTTTTTCCTTTTTGTCGCCCAAGAGGTACGCCAACTTCTCAGCGTGCTCGGCGTCGCCCGTCTCGAAGATTTGATTGGCCGCACCGAACTGCTGCGTCCCAGATCAGTCAAGCTCACAAAAACCAGCCGGGTGGACCTCAGCTGCCTGCTGAGCCCAATCCCCCAAGCCGAGGATCGTTCCTGGCTGAAGCACGATGGCGAAGCCCATGGCAATGGGGTGGTTCTCGAAGATCAACTCCTGGCCGATCCCGCTGTCACTGATGCCATCAAGGGCCACGGGCAACTGGACAGGACTCTGAGAATCCTCAACACAGACCGCAGCGTGGGAGCCCGGCTGGCTGGTGAAATTGCCGAGCTACATGGCAATAGAGGCTTCGCTGGGGAGATCAATCTTCAGTTTGAGGGTGCCGCTGGCCAGAGCTTTGGGGCCTTCCTGTTGCAGGGCCTGAACCTGCGCCTCATCGGTGAGGCGAACGATTATGTCGGCAAGGGAATCAACGGGGGTCGGATCACGGTGATCCCCCCACCCGCCTGCATCAATCCAGGCGAAAAAGTCATCCTCGGCAATACCTGCCTTTACGGTGCCACCGGTGGCGAGCTTTATGCCCTCGGCCGCGCCGGTGAGCGGTTTGCGGTGCGTAACAGTGGCGCCCGCACGGTGGTTGAGGGGGCCGGGGACCACTGCTGCGAATACATGACCGGAGGAGTAGTTGTTGTGCTGGGAACCACCGGCCGCAATGTTGCTGCGGGCATGACAGGCGGTGTCGCTTTCCTGCTGGATGAAGCCGACGGAGTAGAGAAACGCCTCAATTCCGGCACGGTGAGTCTTCAGCCACTCAGCACAATCGAACAGGAGGCCCTGCTGAAACCTCTGCTCGAAGCCCATCTGGCTCACACGGGCAGTGCCAGGGCGGCCACCATATTGGCGGACTGGGCCAATTGGAAAACCCGTTTCAAGGTAATCGTGCCCCCCAGTGAGAAAGCACTGGTCGGTTTGGCCACCCTTGAGCCCGTGGCGGTTTAACGGCCACGCTGTGCCTCTGGTTCAGCGAGGATTTTGGCGCATTAGAGCTTGAACCTCACCGGCGTGATAGCTGCTGCGGGTCAATGGGCTGCTGATCACTTGCAAGAAGCCAAGTCCCTGCTCACCTTGGTGCCGATAGGCATCAAATTGTTCAGGGCTGACGAACCGGTCAACCGGCAAATGCTTGGGTCCTGGCGAAAGATATTGGCCGATTGTCACGATATCAACCGAATGTCGTCGCAGGTCAGCAAGTACCTGCATCACCTGGGTGTCGGTTTCCCCCAGTCCCACCATCAGGCCTGACTTCGTATAAGTTCGGGTCCACCCCAGGTGAACCCTCTGCAGGAGTTCAAGCGAACGGCTGTAAATTGCTTGCGGCCTAGCCTTTCGATACAGGCTCGGTACCGTTTCGATGTTGTGATTGAGGACCTCAGGTGCGGCCTCCATTACGGCCCCTAGGGCATCCCAGTTACCGCAGAAATCAGGAATCAGCAATTCAATCGTTGTGCCGGCAGAGCGCTGCCGCACGGCGTTGACGCAGGCGACAAAATGGCCGGCACCCCCATCGGCCAAATCATCTCGGTTGACCGATGTGATCACAACATGGCGCAAGCCCAGCCGGGACACCGCTTCCCCCAGCCGCTCCGGTTCGCTGGGGTCAAGGGCCCGCACGCTCTTGTCAAAGTCGATGTCGCAGTAGGGGCAGGCCCGGGTGCAGCCTGGGCCCATGATCAAGAACGTGGCCGTGCCGCCGGCAAAGCATTCACCGATATTGGGACAACTGGCCTCCTGGCAAACCGTATTCAGCTGCAGATCGAGCAGCAAATCGGCAACGGCCCCAATGCGCTGCCGCTGGGGGGCTTTAACGCGTAACCAAGGCGGTTTGGGCACGACCGAAGCCATGGAAATCCAGGCAGAGGGAAAAAGCCGCCGAAACGGTGCCCCATGCTTTGCCACGGGGGTAGTAACTCTAGGCAAGGCAGTGGCCAGGCTTTGGTTCCATCCTTACCAGCTCGGGTCAGTGCAATGGGACGATCGTTCCATCCTTTAAAGTTCAACGATCGGGATGTGGCGCAGCTTGGTAGCGCACTTCGTTCGGGACGAAGGGGCCGCAGGTTCGAATCCTGTCATCCCGATTACTCAAGGGCCACGGCTGAAACCCAACCCTTCTCAACCCAGTTCGGCGCCTGGATATCCCCTTGGCGTTACGAAGCGGCCATCTTTGACATAGCTACTGCTGTTGCCGACGAGCACCAGGGTCAACATGTCTATCTGCGCGATGGGCAAGTGCACCAGGGTGGTAAGCGTCACAGCTTCCCCTTGGCGACCAAGCTGGCGGGCGATCAGCACAGGCGTGGAGGGCTGGCGATGCTGCATCAAGAGTTCAAGGGCACGACCCAGCTGCCAATCACGACCCTGCGAACGGGGGTTGTATAGGGCCACCACGAAATCCCCAGCCGCAGCTCCCCTTAGTCGGTCTTCAATCACGGGCCAGGGCGTGAGTCGATCACTCAGGCTGATCGTGCAGAAATCGTGCATCAGCGGGGCCCCCGCCCTGGCTGCCGCTAGCTGAAGCGCAGAGATTCCGGGATGCACCTGAAAGACGGGGCGATCCTTTGCCGCCAGGCCAAGCCATTGCTCTAGGGCCAGGCCAGCCATCCCATAAATGCCACTGTCCCCTGATGAGATCAGGGCAACACGCAGACCCTGGGCTGCCAGGGCAAGAGCCTCGGCGCAACGGCCCGATTCCTCGGTAAGGCGTCCCTCCCGTCGCACCTGATCCGGCCGGCGCAGGGGCTCCACCAGATCCAGATAGAGGCTGTATCCCACCCAAACACCGCATCGAGCCAGGGCCGAGCGGCTAGTGCCGGTCAGGAGATCCAAGCAGCCTGGACCGCTACCGACCAGGTGAAGCTCACCACGGGCCGGCCCCCATTGTTCAAGTGCCTCGGCCACCGCCAGGGTGGCGGCGCCCCTTTCCCCTGCTGCGGCATGGGCCACCGTTTTGGCTACCAACAAGTTCGCCCCTGTCCCATCTCGTCCAGCCGCCGCGAGCAGGGCAGCCGCCTCGGCGACGCTGGCGGTGCCCATCTCCTGTTGCACAACCCTGGAGGGATTGGGGACTGGCACGTCAGCCAAGGCAGGGGCGGAGAAACAAACCAGCTTCCAGCCATGCCGTTCGCACAGAGCTTGAAGGGCCGGCTCGTCGGCCTTGCGATCGACGGTTGCCAGGCCAGCAACGGCCTGAATGGCCAAAGCATGCTTTGACAAGGTTTCGTCGACAAGCCGTTCCAGAACCGACAATGTGGTGTCTCTTTCACATCCCATACCGAGCCATAGGGAAGGGGGATGCCAACGACAACCGCGCCCCAGGCGAGGGCCAATCACCAGATCTGGTTCCTTGCCATCTGGTTCAAGGTCCGGGCCATGCAATTGCACCAAGCCCATAGCTTGGGCCGCCTCGCCCTTCTGCCAAAGGGCCGTGCCGCTCTCCTGAAGCACCCGTAGGGGGGGGCGATCGAGATCTGGGCGAGCCGCCAACATCAGGGCTTGCCAGTCGCCGGCACCCCGAATCCAGCCCCAGTCGCTGCCGAAGCTATCGAGGCACAATCGCCCCGTGGCCGAGCTGCTGCCAGTAATCACGGCCTGGCCCCCGAGGAGTGCGGCTAGCTGGTGCGCCAACGCCTCGCCACCTGCCCCGTGGCCACCAAGCATGGGCACGGCAAAACGGCCCTCAGGATCGAGAACAACGATGGCCGGATCGGTGTGCTTACTGACCAGCAGCGGTGCCACGAGGCGGGTCACGAGCCCCACGGCCGCCACGGCAACAACAGCTGTTGCGAGGGGCCATTCCCGGGCCAGCCAATCGGCAGGGGAGATCGGATCGTCTGGCCAGCGGATCTCCGCAAGCAATCCTGCCTGCTTCAGGCGTAGCAACAGGGGATTGGCCTCCTTGGAAAGGGCGAGACCCACCACCCTCGACGGCGTCAACGGCATCTCAGGAAGGCCCCAATCGGCGGCGAAGTCCCTGGCCCAGGCGAGCCAGCACCCCCCCTGAAGGAGACGGAACCATGGTTGGATCTAGATCACCCCCCTCCCCAGCAGCAGGCAGGACATCCTTGAAGTCCTCCAGCTCGAAATCCTTGGGCGGAGCGGTGTCTGGCAATGCGGTCGCGGGCCGATCCCGCTCTCGCCGCTCTGCCGTAGTGCCCATCGAACCGGCCTCAGCTAAGGGGGGCTCGGGCTTGGCAGGGCCATCAGGCAACGGGTTGCGAGAAGGCGTTTCGAGATTGGGTACCCCAAGGCTCAACGCATCTGCAATGGGTTTAATCGGCTCAGCTGGAGCTGAAGGGTCTGGGCCACTATCCGGTTGGGCTTCCTCTAGCCCATGGCCAAAATCTTCACGCGATTCACCATTCGCAACCACCTCAGCGGGAGGTTCTAGCAACGCTTTATCTTCGTCAAACTGCATTTCGCTACTATTACCAATGTTATCTTTATCTTGCGACAGAGAAGTAACATTTTTTGGCTGGACTGCCACTAAAGGCAATGACTCTTCCTGCACCTGGGCAACAGGAGTCACGGGGGAGGCCTTTCCCAGCAATACGGCTAGATCATCAGAATTAATTTGACTACTCAGCCAAGGCGAATTAAACGCCTTGGAAGCTTTTGAATCTTCCAAGTACAATTCAGTGACGATACTATTATAAGGAGGATTAAGTGGCTCACCCTTTCCATCAACCAGCTCCCACAACAGGGCATTTGCCCCAGAACGCCAACCGCTGAGCCAGAGTGGAGTCTGTTGGTCCACAAGAAAACTCTCGCCATTCACAGTGATTCTCAATCGCCAACTGGCATCATCTTGGCGCAGATTTTGCAAAGGAGCATCGATTAAAAGCCAGTCCAGCAATACAGGCTGAGCCATATTCTTGGAATTCGAATTCGGAGATGTAACGAACAACTGAGCACTCCCAAGGGGAGGCACTGCTAAAGGATTAGCCGCAGCGCGATACACACGAATTTGATCAAAAGCACCATGACTCTTGACGACCTCTCCCCAAGGCCAAGCTGCGGTCACCGTCAAACGATGACTACCTGGGCTCAGGGGGGGCATCTCGGTCTCAGTTCCCGTGAGGAGCCGTGGGGGCTCCCCATCGATCATGGCCAACAGGTGGGGGCCCAAACCCAACGAACCACCATCAACTAAAGGCCAGTCAGAAACCTTGACCCGCAGGGTCCAAGCTCCATCCGCCACCATGGCGCCGTTGGCAGGCTCAAGAATCTTCAATTGGGGAAGCTTCTCGCCGAGCGCATCCTTGAACTGCTGAACCGCCGCAGGCGGCGACACCTCCTGCAGTTGTGCTGAACCAGCCCGGGCGGCCGGACCCATGGGATTGGGGGCAGGGACCTGACGCTTCGGTAGCCGCCAAGCCGCCTGGCTGACCTCAGGGCTGCCAAAACTAATAACGGCTAGCAAAGCGACACTAACCAAGACCGACCGCCACCCTCTCAGCCCGAAGAACCTTTTCGGCATCAACACACCAATTCCAACTCCCGCCATTCTGCTGAAGGGCGTATTGGGGTTTAGCCAAGCCGGCAGCCCAGAACACGAAAGAGGGGGCCGAGTCATAATAATTATAGTTACATCCCCGCACAAAAACCCTTTTCAATGCAAAACAACGCCCAGTAGACCCCAGTCCCAGCCAGGGAATGGCGGGGATTGAACCTTTGTAACTGGATGCGGATTGGGCATGTTTTTGGCCCCTATAGTTCGGCCAGCGGTCCCCTTTGGGGCCCAATGCCCCAGTCATGGCAAGGATTCACTCCCCTTGTCCGGCTGGCGCCCATGGCGACGGTTCAGTGCCTGGCATGCCCATGCACCCCACCACGTCATGGGGCCCAACGGCCCCGGACTTTCCGGCAGGCCCAAGGGGTGGACCTCCACCTCGATTCCGTCCCTCGAGGAACCTCTCGATGACCATCAGCCCACCAGAGCGTGGGAAAAAGGCGCAGGAGCTAGTCGATCGGAACACCGTTCCGGCGACATTCGAGCTTTTCGAAAAACCCGGCTTTTTCGATCGCACCCTCGCCAAGGGTCCCAAAACCACAACCTGGATTTGGAACCTCCACGCCAACGCTCACGACTTCGACAGCCACACGAGCGATCTCGAAGAAGTCTCACGAAAGATCTTCAGCGCTCACTTCGGCCATCTGGCCGTCATTTTCATCTGGTTAAGCGGCGCCTTCTACCACGGTGCTCGTTTCTCCAATTACGCCGGCTGGCTCGCCGACCCCCTGCACGTCAAACCAAGTGCGCAGGTGGTTTGGCCGATCTTTGGCCAAGAAATCCTCAATGGTGATGTGGGAGCTGGCTTCCACGGCATTCAAATCACTTCAGGTCTCTTCCACGTATGGAGAGCCTGGGGAATCACCAGCGAGTTTCAACTTCTTTGCTTGGCCATTGGCTCCTTGGTCATGGCCGGCCTCATGCTCAATGCTGGGGTTTTTCACTATCACAAGGCAGCTCCGAAACTGGAGTGGTTCCAGAACGTTGAGTCGATGCTCAACCACCATCTGGCTGGCCTGCTGGGCCTGGGTTCCCTTTCCTGGACAGGGCACCTCCTCCATGTTTCCCTGCCCACAACCCAATTGATGGATGCCATTGATGCCGGCAATCCGCTGGTTCTCAATGGTCGAACGATCGCATCAGTTGCGGACATCCCGCTTCCCCACGAGTTCTTAAACCAAGATCTCCTAGCCCAGCTGTACCCTGGTTTCGGGGCAGGCATTTCAGCCTTCTTCACTGGAAACTGGGCGGCCTACAGCGATTTTCTGACCTTCAAAGGAGGCCTGAATCCGGTTACCGGCAGCCTCTGGATGACTGACATCGCCCATCACCATTTGGCGATTGCCGTTCTCTTCATTGTTGCCGGTCACATGTACCGGACCAACTGGGGAATTGGCCACAGCATCAAAGAGATCCTTGAGGGTCAAAAAGGCGATCCTCTCTTGTTCCCCGCAACTAATGGGCACAACGGACTCTTCGAATTTTTAACCACGTCTTGGCATGCCCAGCTAGGTATTAACCTGGCCATGCTCGGCTCGTTGACAATTATCATCGCGCACCACATGTATGCGATGCCGCCGTATCCCTACATCGGCATCTCCTACGCCACGCAACTATCTTTGTTCACCCATCACATGTGGATTGGTGGCTTCCTGATCGTTGGCGCTGGTGCCCATGCCGCCATCGCGATGATCCGCGATTACGACCCAGCCAAAAACGTAGACAACGTTCTTGATCGGGTCCTCAAGGCTCGCGATGCACTCATCAGCCATCTCAACTGGGTGTGCATCTGGCTTGGCTTCCACAGCTTCGGCCTTTACATCCACAACGACACAATGCGTGCCCTGGGTCGTCCCCAGGACATGTTCAGCGACACCGCAATCCAGCTGAAGCCGATCTTCGCCCAGTGGGTTCAAGGTCTTCATGCTGCTGCTGCTGGAACCACCGCTCCCAACGCCCTGGCAAGTGTCAGCGAGGTCTTCAACGGCTCAGTGATCGCTGTAGGCGGCAAAGTTGCCGCAGCGCCGATCCCTTTGGGAACGGCCGATTTCATGGTTCACCACATCCACGCCTTCACGATCCACGTCACCGTGCTGATCCTTCTGAAGGGTGTGCTTTACAGCCGCAGCTCCCGCCTCGTCCCCGACAAGGCCAACCTCGGCTTCCGATTCCCCTGCGACGGTCCCGGCCGTGGCGGTACATGCCAAGTGTCCGCTTGGGACCACGTGTTCCTGGGTCTGTTCTGGATGTACAACTCCCTGTCGATCGTCATCTTCCACTTCAGTTGGAAAATGCAGAGCGACGTCTGGGGAACAGTCAATGCAGACGGGACTGTCCAGCACATCACCAATGGTAATTTCGCCCAAAGCGCGATCACCATTAATGGATGGCTGCGCGATTTCCTTTGGGCTCAAGCGGCCCAGGTGATCAACAGCTACGGCTCAAGCAGCAGTGCCTATGGCCTGATGTTCCTGGGTGCCCACTTCATCTGGGCCTTCAGTCTGATGTTCTTGTTCAGCGGCCGCGGCTACTGGCAAGAATTGATCGAGTCCATCGTCTGGGCCCACAACAAGCTGAAAGTGGCTCCGGCCATCCAGCCCCGTGCCCTTTCGATCACCCAAGGGCGTGCGGTTGGTGTTGCCCACTATCTGCTGGGCGGTATCGCTACCACCTGGTCCTTCTTCCTGGCCCGCATCATTGCGGTCGGCTGACCTCCACCTGACCTTTCCCAATGGCAACGAAATTTCCTAATTTCAGCCAGGGGTTGGCACAGGACCCGAC
>JBILDB010000354.1:0-2883 GCA_044352805.1 Cyanobium sp. | reverse complement strand
AGGGCCCTGGAAATCACGGGGGAGTCAATCAGGGGCAAGGACGTCATCGGATCGGGGCCAGGAGCTGGCTGCGACGGTAGCCGGCCTGCTGATGGGTTGCCCCAAGCTGGGCAGCCGCAGCCAGGCAGGGGGACAACCGTCCTGGGCATGGGCCAAGTTGGGCTTAAAAATGAAAGCAATCACGCCGCTTTGGCGCCCGCCTCCATAGCCTCCATGGCCCCATACCCTGCGGCGACTGCCGCCGCTCCATCCCCCCGGACCTCAGTCTCTAATGGCGCTGCTAATAGCCAACGCAGCATCGATCCCGAAGTGCTGCCCGGTGTGGCGGTGGATGAAAGCCTGCTGATGCGACTGGTCCGCCGTGCCGGGCGCACCGTGGCCAGACCCGCCCTGGAATGCTTCGAGATGCTGCTCGATGGTGGAACGCCCCACCAGGCACGGCTGACGGTGCTCGCGGCCCTCACCTATCTGCTGCTACCCGTCGATCTGATCCCCGATTTCCTACCGGCCATCGGCTTCGGCGATGACATGGTCGCTCTGACGGCCCTGTTGAGCCTCTGCGGCCGGCACCTCACTCCGGAGATCCGCCGCCGGGCCCAGAGCAGACTGGATCGTTGGTTCCCCACCTCCTGATCCCTCCGCTTCCGGCATGGCCACCACCTATAGCGCCGACCAGCTCGACGATCTGCAGAGCTTTCTCAAAGACTGGTTGCGCCATAGCGGCCGCAGCCAGTCTGATTTGCGGCGGGCCCTGAGAACGGCCTCGATTCGGATGCCCGTGCTGCTGGAGGAGTTATTGCGGATCCAAGCGAGCGAGGGACTCGCCGGTCTAGCCGAAAAGCTCTGCTCGATTGAAGCGCTTTGGTGCCAAGAAGATCAGGGCGAGTACCCCTTGGCAGATTTGGCTGGCGCAGACCTGGAGGTCGATCCCCTGGGCCAGCTCGATCTCCTACTTGAGGAAATTCGACAGGAAGACCACAGCGGCGATTGAGGCGCCAGAGTGGGAAAGATCACAACTTTCGCTGATGTTGGCAGGCATGCTCCCCTTCCTTGCTGGGCGAACCGCTCTTGGGCGGCAGCAGCTTTACTCGTGCTCTGCCACTGCCTCTGGCCCTGGCCCTGGCGCTTGGTGGTTGCCGGCGGCAGCTGTCCTGTCACTGCTCCTGGGGCTGCAGCCAGCGCGGGCCCAGGTAGAAACCTTCATGCTCCAGCGCGGCAGCAACATCGGTCCGGAAACCAAGGTCATCCCCACCAACTGCGTCTCGGCCAGTGATGGTTCGGTGAGCTGTGACACCCAGATCATCAATCCGCCTTCAGCGACTCCGGCCAAACCCCAGTTCCAGCCCTTTAAGAACTGAAGACGTTGCTGGAGTCTGGCTTCCAGAAAAGGGCCAACCAGATGGTGCCTTGGCCCCCATCGCTGGCCACCAGCCGATGGCGCCGGTGGGGCGCAATCATCAAGCTCTCGCCCCGGTTCAGTTCGCGCTCACCCTGCTCATCGGCAAATTGAAGCCGGGCACTGCCCTGCAGCAGACACACCCATTCGGCCTCGGTTTGGTCATACCAAAAGCCCGGCGGGCTGCAAGCCGAGCAGGAATGCAGTAAGAGCAGCCGGAAATCGGCTGTCTCTATAAGGGTCTGGCTGGTCTCTTGCCCCTGGGCTGGAATGGCTCCCGCCAACAAACTATCGCAACCCTTGGTAGCCGAACTGATCGAATCTCCCCAGCGGCGACCGATGTCGTAGCCCATGGATTGGGCCAGATCAACCACTTGTTGATGGTGGCTGCAATCACGCAGACTTTGCAATAAATCTGGCTGGGATTGACAGCGGCTGACAAAAGCATTCAGTTGGGCCACCTTGGTCAGAAATTGTTGGAGCTGGGCTTCAGCCATGGCGGGTCCTGCTGCTGGTCAGGGGCTTGATCATCCGCCAGCGCTGAAATGGCAGTCCGGCAAAAATCACATCTTCTGTCGCTGCCGTAACCCAGCCCCTTCGCTGCAGCAGGGGCCTGGACAGCTGGCTGGCCTCGGTGTGCAGTTGGGTGCAACCCGAGGCACGGGCATGCTGTTCGAGGCGATCCATAAGGGCGTTGGCCCGGCCTTGGCGACTGGCCCGGCCACGGCAATAGAGCAGCGAGAGGCGATGGCCAGGCTCCAGCACGGCAAAGGCCTCAATGCTGCCCGGGTCTGAGCCGGAGCAACTGGCCAGACCCAGGCCCCGCTCCAGAATCGCCCTGAAGGAGGGCTCCTGGGCCACCTGGGCCCAAGCCCTGATCTGGGCCTCGCTGTAGAGACCCTGGGCCTGGCTGAGGACGGCGTCTCGGTAGACCGCCGCAACCTGGTCGCTATCGCCAGGCGCCAACCAGCGCATCGGCTGGCTGTCGGGCGCTGACAAGCCATCACTGACAGCCAGCGGTCCCTGACCCTGAGAATGGTGAGCAACGCGGCGGCCCACAAGCCATGACCACTGATTCCCTGCCCGGCCCAAAGCGTTTCCCCAAGGCAGCGCTGATTCTGGGCTGGCTGCTGCTGTTGCTGGGCTTGCTCCACTGGCTCTTCCAACCGCTGCCCGCCTGGGGCCTGCCCCAGGAACTCCAGGAACTCCAGGAGCCCCAGGAGCCCCAGGTCGCCGTGCTGGCGAGCCCCGCCCAGCTGGCTGAGGGGGGTCGGCTGTTTGCCAACACCTGCGCCGGCTGCCATCTCAATGGGGGCAACATCGTGCGACGAGATCGCACCCTCAAGCTCAAGGCCCTGCAGCGCCGCGGCATCGACGGTCCAGAGGCCATCGCCCGGATCGCGGCCGAGGGCATCGGCCGCATGGATGGCTACGCCAAGGTCCTGGGCCCCGACGGCCCTGAAAAGGTGGGCGCCTGGGTATGGAAA
>JBILDB010000002.1:0-31917 GCA_044352805.1 Cyanobium sp. | reverse complement strand
CAGGCTTCCGCTGCCGATCGGCAGAGCAGACCGCCTGGCTGGTGGAGGTGGCCAAGCAGGCCCATGGCACCGGCACCACCCGCGTGTTTGTCGTCACCGAGGTGGATCAGCCCCGCGTCGCCGCTTACTACGCCTGGTGCATGGCGAGCGTGGCGATCGCAGATCTGCCCGAGCGGCTTCGGCGTGGCGCCGGGCTCACGGCCGCGTTGAGCTGAAATCCAGCCGCTGGGCCAGCTCGGCGCGGGTCAAGCCGAGCTCTTCGAGCACCTCCTCGATCAGATCGACGGGAGGAGAGGCCCAGTCGGCGTTGAAGCCGGCGTTGGTGGTGGGGGTGGCGAACAAGTCAGCCATTGGCGGCAAGCAGCCCCTACCTGGCCATGGCCAGCGTGCCGGAGGCGCTTAATGCCAACGCAAAGCCGGTACGCACGATGGCGGAGCAGAAAGAGTTCGAAAAGCTCCACGCTCAGGTTCAAAGAGAGATCAAATCCCGCAAAAAAGAGCTGCAGCGCAAGGAATCAATGCCATGCTGCAAAGTATTCTCTTATAACCGATTCAATGGGGCTTGCCTGCAACCTCGATTGAGAATACCATCCAATCCCCAAGCAGCACATTCGATCGCGAAGGGTTTGCCGGGCTGGGAAACCAAGGTATAAGTGCAAGAAACATAACCATTGCCGTCCGTATCCCAGGCTTGACATTGAGAGCCGTTGATGTCTTCCTTGATGACATTTGCCACATAGTCATTGAGTTGACTTTCTGCAAATTTTCTGCCGACAAAGAATTGACCGATATTGCGACCGATCGTCAGCAAAAAGACAGCCAAAAGAATCGCCCCGCCACCCACAAGACCGAGGACAAGATACAGTTTAAATTTGCTCATAAGAGTTGATGGCTTTTAATGATGAAGAGAGAATTGAAAGGTCTGCAGCTAGCTCAATGCAAACTTGTACTATTTGGAAAGACTCTATCACTTTAGCAAAGCCGTCATGACCTTAGTGGCGGGCGAACAGACAATTTTCTTAACATAAAACCCCTTTGGTCAGTCATCAAGCAGGAATTCAGCCTGAGGCGCCCGGAATACTAATCAGATGATTACCACAGGCAGGAGGGCTTCGCCATTGGGATGAACCTCCAGATCGGAAGCGCGGGTTAAACTCCCCGCGCCGGTGCGTTGAGGCATTTCCATGACCAATAAAATCAACTAAACTATATTTAGCCTCCCTTTTCAAGGATTCAATCGCTCTTCACTCCAGCCGCCATCCCGGCGCCAGCGACGGCGCTGGTGCGGATGACCACCTAGCTCCAGCAGCTCCACCTGCTCCAGGGCAATGCGCAGCAGCTGGAAATGATCTGGCATCGGATTGTCGTCGGCGAGCTCTGCCGGAAAGGTGGCGGCGCCATCGAACGGTGCCCCTGGTTCAGGCCAGCCCCAGAGGGCGCGGCCCGCAGGGCTGAGGCCCTGCCAATGGCGCTGGCGCGCGCCCCATTCCTCGTCCCTGGGCAAGGCCTGCAGCTCTCCCCGCAGGCGGAATTGACAGCGGGCTTTGGGCAGCAGCCAGCACAGCTCCACCGCAGGCTGTTTTCGCAGCTCGGCATGTTTGGCGCTGCGGCCGTCGGTGAGCAGATCCAGCACGGCGCCATCAGCCCAACCGCGGTACACCAAAGTGCGCACCCGTGGGCTGCCATCTAGGCCAACGGTGGCGAGCTGCAGCCAGCGGGCATTTGCTGAGCGGCCTTCCCGTTCGCGCGCCCCTCGCAGTAACAATCGCCAGGGCGGCAGTGCCGTCACATCGTCCTTGCTGGGCGGCAGTTCATGGCACCGGCCGCGCCACCGACGGCCGCCAGGCCCAGGGCGCCAGCGGCAGCCAGAAACACCAGCGCTTGCAAGGCCAGCAGGAACAATCCCAATGCCGACGCTGCCTTGATCTGGACCTGGGCCTTGATCAACAGGGTGATCAGCAGCAGCACCGTGGCCTGCAACCCAGCAATCTTGGCGACCGTGAAGGGGGAGAAGGGGCTGAGCAGCAACATGGGAGATGGGCAGTGATCCAATTCTGGCGGGGTTGCCGCTGGTTCGGCGCCAAAGGCGAACATTATGACTAGTATGGTCACATTCAACGCAGATCAGGGTCGTGGAAACCTGGCCCATCCATGAGGCGAAAGCCCGTTTCTCCGAGCTGGTGAAACGGGCCCAGCACACGCCCCAGCAGCTGACCTCCCACGGTCAGCCGGTCGCCGTGGTGCTCTCGGCTGAGGCCTACCAGCGGCAACAGCACACGGGTGAATCCCTGCTGGAATTTCTGCAGCGCTCCCCCCTCGCTGCTGCCGATGATCTGGTGCTGGAGCGCGATCGCAGCAGCACAAGAGACCTGGAGATCTAGGGCGTGGCTACGGGCTGGTTGGTCGACACCAATGTGATCTCGGAGCTGCGCCGCCGCGATCCCGATGCCAACGTGCGAGCCTGGTTTGCCCAGCGGCCGGCAACCGAGCTGTACCTGAGTGTGCTGACCCTGGGAGAGATCCGCAAAGGGGTGGAGGCGTTGACTGATTCAGGCCGGCGCACGGTGTTGCGGGAGTGGTTGGAGCGGGAGTTGCCCGTGTTTTTTGCAGATCGGCTGCTGCCGATCGATGCCGGCGTCGCCCACCAATGGGGGCAGCTGCTGGCGAAGGCGGGTCGCTCGCTACCGGCCATCGATAGCTTGTTAGCCGCCACGGCCCTGCACCACAACTTGGTGCTGGTGACCCGCAACCTCAAGGACGTCGCGGGTTTGCCGGTAAAGGTCCTGAATCCCTGGGATGCCACCTAGGCGCCAGAGCTGGAGCCAGACCAATCCTCCACACTTAGACCCTGCAACCGCTCGAACTCCCGCAGGTTTTGGGTGACAAGCACCCGTTGGCGGTGCAGGGCATGGCAAGGGTGTCGCCAAGCTGATGCCGAACTGAAGTTCGGCCACCACCACGGCAGATACGCCTATCTGTTCGGGGGTATCGCCTGTAGCCGCTGTCGCACGCTTGGCACCCTACCCGTGAAGACGTGAATGCAGGCATTGGTATCCAACAAATCGCCTGGTTGCGGCCATTGCGAAAGATGCTGGCCACTCGTACATCACGGGAGGGGTTATCGGTCGGCCTGCGGGATCCATCCGATCCTAGGTTCAGCATAGGTATTTTGCCTTTGTATGGAGGCACCAGCCCGTAATTTGCCGTCAACTACTGCGGCAGCCCCAGAGGGAACGCAATAGTGGATGGGCGAATAACAAGTTTGAGGACCAGCTGCTCGAGAAGGTTGCGGTTCAGACCATCACCTATCTCCCACCTCAAGCCTGGAGCCTGAGCATCAATGGTACCGGTGGTACGGCTATCCGATTCCGGGAGCAGACGACACTCTACAACCTATTGCCAGCGATTAGCCCCCACTTGTCAATCTTGGCAGATAAACCAATAAATTGCCTAATAAACTATGTTAAGAACCATGGAATAGCTCTTGCAAAGCGAGCAACCGTGCTTCAATACTTTGATCAGCCCGTATTAATCCGATGTTTTCTTCCCTGCTGAATTCGCTACAGGTACGTGAGTTCTTGGCCTGGGTTTCAACAATTCCCTTGCTGGGCCGTTTGATAAATCGCATCGTAACCAACACCATAGCCAGTGCCACCAAGCCTCGGCCCCGTCCCTACAGCCTCTGGTGGCCGGCCAACAGCCTAGATGCCCGGTCCTCACCCGATCAAACCAACGGCCCAATCACCGATTACGCCTCTTGGCCATCACTCACAGACCGCAGCTTCTCGGCCCGGCATCTGGATCCAGCCCCTGAAGCCTTCATCAGCCAGCTTCCTCCGGATGCCCCCTACGACCGTAAGACCGGTAGTGCCGGCGCCATCACCTCTTTGTTCGCACGCCCTCGCGACTCATCTGGACAGTCGCTGATGACGCCCGACAGGTCGTCTGTACTATTTATGTTCTTTGCACAGTGGTTTACCGACAGCATTTTACGCATTGATCCGAAAGATCGGCGCCGCAACACCTCCAACCACGACGTTGACCTCTGCCAGATCTATGGCCTAAATGAACAGGAAACCCGCTGTTTGCGCAGCGGCGAACACGGACGTCTACGAAGTCAGCACATAAATGGTCAGGAGTTTCCTGATTATATCGGCGAACGCGATGGCGATGGCCAATGGCAGGTAAAATCCATCTATCAGTGCAGTATCGACTCTGAAGGAAACCCGATCCCTGGGCGAGGCCTCTACCCCCATGGCAGCACTGAATGGGTGAGGCAATCACTTAAGGGAAGTTTCGGAGGCATGCTCCCTGATGCCGAAGTCGAACTCCGCCTCGACAAGATGTATGCGACAGGACTAGAACGCGGAAATTCTTCAGTGGGTTATGTGGCGCTCAGTCTGGTATTTCTGCGGGAACACAACCGCATCTGCGACGAGTTGTTCAGACAAAAT
The DNA here is from genome assembly GCA_044352805.1 of Cyanobium sp. GTDB lineage: Bacteria > Cyanobacteriota > Cyanobacteriia > PCC-6307 > Cyanobiaceae > Cyanobium. Next base: position 27,463 of record JBILDB010000002.1, on the reverse strand, counting down.
CCAAGCTGGCAAGACGAACAGTTGTTCCAGACAGCACGGATGATCAACATCTGCCTGTTGTTAAAGCTGACTGTGGAGGACTATATCAACCACATCGCCGGCCAGCGGATTTTTCGTCTGGATCCCACCTTCGCCGAGCAGCAAAACTGGTATCGAGCAAACTGGATCGCCCTTGAGTTTGATCTGCTATATCGCTGGCATGGTCTTGTTCCCGATAGCCTGACAGTGAATAAGGAAACGGTACCAGCCAATGAGTACAGGTGGAACAACGGCCTGCTTGAAAATCTCGGTATAAGCGGCCTAATTAATGCCGCAGCCGCTCAGGCGGCCGGACGGATCAGCCTATTTAACAATCCAGTATTCCTCATGGAATCTGAATATCGTACAATTCAGATGGGCCGTGACTTTCGGTTGCGCAGCTTTAACGACTATCGCGAAGCCTTCGGACTTTCCAGACTGACAAGCTTCCAAGCCCTTACACGCGATACAGAAATAGCGGGTCGTCTGCAGAGTCTCTATGGCTCCATCGAGAATCTGGAGTTGGTCGTGGGCCTTTTCGCCGAGGCTCCAGGCGAGGGTGGCCTGTTCGGTGAATTGATGCGCACGATGGTGGCCTATGATGCCTTCACGCAGATCTATACCAATCCACTGCTGTCACGCTCGATTCATACGGCCAAACATCTGACAACCTACGGCCTAAAGCTAATTGAAGAGACCAACACAATCACCAAACTAGTTAGCCGAAATGTGGGGAAAGATGAAGTTGTCAATGCTAATTTGGGGATAGTCTCGGCCCGAGCATAAACCTCGGCGTATAAGAGGCTAGTCCCGTGCTGTGAATCCGCGAACACGATTCATCCATGGGTCCAGCAGCGCCCACAGCCAAAGATGGCATCGAGAACCATTGCGATCCCGCGGGGCTGCCTTTAGGTGCACCAGCCAGCAACAGCAACCTGCCGGCGACGGACACGACCCCCGCCCGGTCCGAGCGAAACTTCACGCCTCCCTTTCCCGCATACCCGTCTGGTCACGCCACTTTTGGGGCAGCGGCGTTTCAAATCTTACGGCTGTTCTATCTGGGCGCCACTCAAGCAAAGAAGCTCTTGCCCGACACCGTGTACCAAGGCCCTTTCGTCTCCGACGAATGGCTTTTCGCTGATCTGGCTGGGCGTGCATTTCGCGCAATCACGACGGCGAAAAGGCACCCGCCAAATCACCGGTTGGCCCACGCCCCGAACACCCGCAAGCACCAACCCTGGGCGCCGCACGCTCCTAGGCTGGCCTTCTCCACTTGATTTGCCCTGCATGACTGCAACTCTTCATGCCCCCATCGCCCCCGGCACCGACCTGCGGGAGGTGTTCCGCACCACCTACGAAAACCGCTACACCTGGGAGCCGGGCTTCGGCGGCTACGGCGGTCGCTGCAGCTGGCAGCAGGGTGATCGCCTAGTTGAGGGCACCTTCAAGGTGGGCGCCGATCTCAAGGCCACGGTGGAGGGGGTGGACGATGAGGAGGTCAAAAAGGCCATCGCCTCCCAGCTTTGGGAAGTGGCGATCCACCGGGTGCGCCGCAGCTTTGATCAAACCCATGGCGAAAACACCTTCACTGCCGGTGACACCGATGCGGTGGGCACCGAGGTGATCGTGGGTGGCAAGAATGCCGGCGATCGTTATCGCATCAAGGACAACGTGGTTACGATGGTCCATCGCCACATCCACGGCACCGTGGTGACGATCTTCACCCTCAGCACCACCGACACCGGATCCGGCTACCTCAGCCACACCTACACCAGTAGCTACAGCGATCCGGCCACTGGCGAGGCCAAAGGCGGCACCAGCAGCTTCACAGACACCTTCACCCCCCTGACACCAGCGGGACCCTGGGTATTGGCCGAGCGGGTGGTGCTCAGCGCTGCCGATGGGACGGCAGCAGACTCAAATAGTCAAACTTTCCGGTTCGAAGATCTGGCTCCGCTCACCTGAAACCCACCGGGTTGGTAAGCGAATACAAAAGGGTCGAGTCAGGAACAAAACTTCCGGACTCGACCCAGCCACCCCCTATCAGTCGGCGATTTCCGGCACATTCTTGAGCCGTTCATTGAGCTGCATGGCCATCGATTGGCGGCCCACGGCCAGCACCTTGAGGGTGTCTTCGTGCATGCGCAGTTGGGCGTCGGCCACCTGCATGCCCCGCACCAACTCTTTCATGTCGTCCGGCAGGCTGTTGAGGTCGTACCGCTTGCCTTCAAAGGTGAGCACCGGCGGCGCCTGATTGGGGGTTTCCATGGCTGTAAAGCGCTTGCCGGCCCACAGTAGGGGCAGGGCTGGGTGCAATCTCCAGATTCAGGCTTCAACCCTGATCAGTTGCCGCAGGCACAATTCGCGGTAGCGACCCCCCCGAGCCATAAGTACGTCGTGGCTGCCCACCTCGACGATGCGGCCCGCCTCCAGCACCACGATCTGGTCGGCTTCCTGCACCGTGGCCAAGCGGTGGGCGATGACCAGGACCGTGCGGCCCTGCATGGCCCGCCGCAGACCCCGCTGCACCGCCTCCTCCGATTCCGCATCCAGGGCGCTGGTGGCCTCATCCAGCAGCAGCACGGCCGGGTTGCCCAGCACAGCCCGGGCGATGGCCAGCCGCTGCAGCTGCCCGCCGGAGAAGTTGCTGCCCCGTTCTTCAATTCGGCCGTCATACCCCCCGGGCAGGGCCTCGATGAAAGCGGCGGCGTTGGCCAGGCGCGCCGCCGCCACAATTTGCTCCCTCGTGGCAGGCCGGCCAAAGGCGATCGCCTCCGCCACCGTGCCGGAGAAGACACTGCTTTGCTGGGGCACCAGCGCCACGGCCCGGCGCAGGTCCCGGGCCCGCAGCTCCGCCAGATCGGCGCCATCAAGCAGCACCCTGCCCCGTTGGGCGGTGTTGAAGCGCAGCAGCAGCGAGAACAGGGTGCTTTTGCCGGCGCCAGAAGGCCCCACCAGGGCCACCACCTGGCCCGGTTTGATCGCCAGATCGAGCTGGTGCAGCACCGGACGATCGGGTTCGTAGCCAAAGCTGACCCCTTCCAAGCGCAGGGCGCCCTGCACCGGTCCCAGGGGCAGGGCACCGGGGTGGTCGGGCGGTTCGATCGGCTCGGCTTCGATCGCCCGCAGGCGCCCCAGGGAGGCCTTGCCCTGCTGAAACTCGTTGAAGTTGGTGGTGAGGTGGGAGATCGGGTCGATCAGCATCAGCAGGGCCGCCACGAAGCTGCTGAACCCCTGGCTATTCAGACCCCCGGCCTGGATGCGGGCGGCCCCCATCAGCAGCACCGCCAGGATGCCGCTGGCCTCAATGAAGCCCACCACCGGATGCTGGGCAGCCAGCAGCTTCAAGGTGCGATAGCGGGCATGGCGGTGTTGGTCGACTTCGCTGTCAAACCGCTGCTGCAGCCAGGGTTCGGCGGCAAAGGCACGCACCAGGGGCAGGCCCGTGATCGCTTCTCCCAGCAGGGCGGCCAGATCGCTCACCTGTTTCTGGCTGCGTTCGGCGGCGGCCATCACCCGGGCGCCAAAGCCGCTCACCAGCAGGGCCACCACGGGGGCCAGCAGCAGGGTGGCCAGGGCCAGGGGCCAGTCGAGCCACAACATGTAGCCCAGCACCACCAGCAATTGCAGGGCGCTGGGGGTGCTGTCCTGGATGGTTTTGTAGATGACATCACCGACCCGGTCGGCGTCTTCGGTGAGGCGGTAGGTGAGATCCCCGGCCGAGAGTTTTTCAAGGGCGCCGAAATCCAGCTGTTGCAGGCGGGCAAACAGCTGGCGGCGCAGATCCTGGCTGACCCGCAAGGCCGGATCCGCCAGCAGGGTGTCCTGGCCGAACTGGGCCAGCTTTTGCACCAAAAACACCGCTAGGGCCGCAGCCACGGTCTGCAACACCTTGCGAAAATCCCCGGCGCCGATGGCCGGAATCAGCTGGCCCGCCAGCCAGGCCAGCAGCGGCCAGCAGGCCACGAACACCAGCATGCAAAGTCCGCCCGCCAATAGCCGGCGCCGATGGGGCTTCAGCAGCGGCCAGAGTCTGCGGAAGCCGGCCGGCGAGGGTGCGAGCATCGACAAACCCTACGGTCTCGCCCATGAAGCTCGATCAGTTCCTCAAGTACCAGGGGCTGGCAGAGAGCGGTGGCGAGGCCAAGCAGCGCATCCAGCGGGGCGATGTGCGGGTCAACGGCAGCATTGAGCTGCGGCGGGGCCGCCAACTGGCCGAGGGAGATTCGATCGAAATCGACGGCCATTGCCTCAGGGTGCCGCCAGGGGTCTGATGCCCTGGGCCACTCCCGCCCGGCGGTTTAGTTTGGCTTCCACAACACAGGGGGTTTCGCTGGTGCGCAAGGCCGTGATTGCTGGCAACTGGAAGATGCACATGAATTGCGCGGAGGCCCGGGCCTTCGCCGACTCCTTCCGGGGCCAGGTGGAAAACCTGCCCGAGGATCGGCAGGTGGTAATCGCCCCCCCCTATCTGGCGATTCCCACCCTTAGTGAGGCCCTGCGCGGCACTCCCGTGGCCATCGCCGCCCAGAACGTGCATTGGGACAAAAAAGGCGCCTATACCGGCATGGTTTCGGCCCCGATGCTGCTAGAGCACGGCGTCACCCACGCCATCGTCGGCCACAGCGAACCCCGCAAGTACTACAGCGAAACCGACGAGCAAATCAACCTGCGGGCCCGGACCGCCCAGATTTATGGCCTGATCCCGATTCTCTGTGTTGGCGAAAGCCTCGATCAACGGGAGGCCAGGGAAACCGAGCGCGTCATCCATCGTCAAGTGGAGCAAGGCCTGGAGGGCATCGCTCCCGACCGTTTGATCGTGGCCTACGAGCCCATCTGGGCGATCGGCACCGGCAAGAGCTGTGCCGCAGAAGAGGCCAATCGCATCTGCGGCCTGATTCGCGGCTGGGTTGGTGATCCCGATGTGATTGTTCAATACGGCGGTTCGGTCAATCCAGCCACCATCGACGACCTGATGGCCCAACCGGAGATCGATGGCGTGCTGGTGGGTGGCGCCTCCCTGGATCCGATCAGCTTTGGCCGCATCGTCAACTACCAGGTGCCAGTTGGGGTGGCTTGATTGATGGATGGATTGACATATTAATTCACTTACCAATTGCTTGCTGTTTGCAATCTTGCAAATATTCGGTAAGGTTGATTCCCCCTAGAGACGAAAAAGTTTCCCAAACGGTACGGTGTTTCCATTCAACGAAATGGACCCGCAGGCCATGGCTTTTCCCTTTGTTTTTATAGCTTGTTTCAGAAAGTCCCTCGGCCATCGCAAGCATTTTTGGCGGCTGATTGCTCCCTTGACCGCTGGGGTCGTTGGGGCTGGCCCTGTGGGGGCCGTAAGTCTTAGTGCCTATTACAACAATAATCCCCCCTTCACCAATTCAATGGGTCTTGTGCCCAAAGCCTCCGTCGGCATTTTCCAGCCTGGAACGGCCCAGTGCCTGGGCGGGGCCACCTTGACAGCTCCTGGGTTCAACAGCTTCCTGAGCGCCTCAAATACCTATACAGGCTGCACCTGGGGCACCGTTCTCAATCCGGCTTTTATGGGCGGTGATGCGGTGGCAACGATCACAAATCTTGGTCTCAATAACTACGATCTAAGTCTGACGCTTACCAATTTCAGCCTGGACAGCACCAGTGTGCCGCCCGCGGCCAATGAATACGTTTATATCAATCTCTGGGAGAATATCGTTGGTTTGCCGATCAGTTCTACTGCAGTCTGGAGCGGCATCATCAGTGCCAATGGTACCTATGCCCGCTCAAATATTAACGATGTCATTGGCATTGAACCGATTGCCACGGTGTTTGATTCCGGCATAACTTCTTGGGTGCCCGCTTCCAATTTCTTTGGCGGGATCCCCCCAGGACTTAGCGGACCCTTCAGTGCCAGCACCAGCGTTGTCAACCTCACTCCCTATGTGTTTGGAGGGGGGAATCTGCGTGTTGGGGTGGAAACTATCATGCTGCTGAACAATCTTGATGGCATCGGTGGGGATCAAATCTATCTGCCCACCAGCCTGGAGCTGACCATGCGCCTCCAGGATCCCGCCCCGCCGGCTCCGGCCGTGCCAGCTCCCTTGGCTGCCCTTGGCGCCGCGGCCGGTTGGGGTTGGAGCCGACGGCTGCGGCGCCTTTGCCGGGCCAGCAATTCGGGGGCTGCCAGCCAGGGGCGTTGAGGGCCGGAAGTCCCCGGGGGCCCCACCTACTGTGGAAGTCCCATCAAACTTGATCTGATTTCTTCTTCCCGCTCCAGCCCCAGCCCCAGTCCCAGTCGGCGACCCCGTCGCCTGGGCTCCCCCGCGGCAGCGGCGGCCCCAGCCGCCGGGCAGGTTGGGCGGCTTGCCGATGCCGGCCTTGCCCAAGCTCTCAATGGCGAATCCGCCGACCCTCCCCTGCAGGGTCGCTCCGACAAGCTGATCATCCAGGCTGCGGCAGCGGCCTTGGCCGCTGATTTTGCCGCTCTAGGGCTCTCCGAGCCATTGGTAAAGGCGGTGGCGGCCAAGGGCTACCGAACCCCCTCGCCGATCCAACGCCAGTGCATTCCAGCGGTGCTGGAGGGCCGGGATGTGATGGCGGCGGCCCAGACCGGTACCGGTAAAACCGCCGGCTTCACCTTGCCGTTGCTGGAGCGCTTGCGCCATGGTCCCCCCGCCCGCGCCGGCGTGGTGCGGGCCCTGGTGTTGACGCCGACCCGCGAGCTGGCCGCCCAGGTGGCCGAGAGTGTGGTCGCCTATGGCCGCTATCTCGACCTGCGCAGTGATGTGGTGTTTGGTGGCGTCAGCCCCAATCCCCAGATCAGCCGACTGCGCCGCGGCACCGATGTCTTGGTGGCCACCCCGGGGCGCCTGATGGACCTGCAGCAGCAGGGGGCCCTCAAGCTCGACCGGGTCGAAATCCTGGTGCTTGATGAGGCGGACCGCATGCTGGACATGGGCTTCATCCGCGACATCCGGCGGATCTTGGCCCTGATGCCGGCCCAGCGCCAGAACCTGCTGTTTTCGGCCACTTTCTCCAGCGAGATTCGCCAACTGGCCACGGGCCTGTTGCACCAGCCCGTGCAGCTGCAGGCCACCCCGGAGAACCAGGCGGCCCCCCTGGTCCAGCAAGTGCAGCACCCCTGCGACATGGTGCGCAAGCCCGACCTGCTCTGCCACCTGATCCAGAGCCAGGATTGGCAGCAGGTGCTGGTTTTTTCCCGCACCAAACATGGCGCCAACCGACTGTCGGAACGGTTGGAGCAGGAGGGCATCTCGGCCGCCGCCATCCACGGCAACAAGAGCCAGGGAGCCCGCACCCGGGCTTTAGCCGGCTTCAAGAGCGGTGAGGTGCGGGTGCTGGTGGCCACGGACATTGCCGCCCGGGGCATCGACATCCAGCAATTGCCCCATGTGGTCAATTTGGATCTGCCCAATGTGGCCGAGGATTACGTGCACCGCATCGGCCGCACCGGCCGGGCCGGCCAGAGCGGCCATGCCGTCTCCCTGGTGGCCGCCGAAGAGCACGAACTGCTGCGGGCCATCGAGCGACTAACGGGGGCACCGCTGCCCCGCCAGGAGGTGCCGGGCTTTGAGCCAAAGGTGCTCTCCGCCCCTCCCCTTGACTTGAGCGGTGGTCGCGGGCGCTCCCGATCTTCAGCAGGGGGCCGGCCTGGGGCCGGACGATCGGCGGGGGCCCGTCCTGACGGGGCCCTGCGGGGTCGCCGCAGTGAGGGGCGAGCCGATCGGCGCGGCAGCGAAGGTCGCAGCAGCGAGGGTCGCGGCGGCGAAGGTCGCGGCGGCGAAGGACGCTCCGGTCGGGGTGGCGGTAGCGGCAGGGGCGGGCGGGCCGGCTGAACGGCAGCGATGGCGACAGTTTCGCCGGGCTGGTTGGGTTGCAGTAGTACACGTACAGCTTCAAGTCATGCCCTACGAACCTGGCTCCCCCGAATGCCGCGTGCTAATCGACTGCAAAGCGCAGATCGAAACGATGCTTCTGGCCCTCTCCCGCATCGACAACAGCCGCCACATCCGCGACCAACTGGTGTCGGTGCACAACCAGCTGGAGGGCCTGCACGAACTGCATCGCCGCCAACCCCTGGCCGCCCTGGCCGGGGAATAGGGGAGCCCAGGACGCCTGCCTAGGATCGTCCCAGCTTCTGCGGTTAGCGCCGCTTCCGCTTCGCCATGGCCCCAGCTGCTCCCCAGGTCGCCGCCTCCCCCGCCCTAGCCGCTCCCGGCCTGGCCTGGGAAGCGGTGATCGGCCTCGAAACCCATGTGCAACTGGGCACCGCCAGCAAGATTTTCAGCCCCGCCTCCACAGCCTTCGGTGATGACCCCAACACCCACATCGATCCCGTTGTCTGTGGCTTACCCGGCACCCTGCCGGTTCTCAATCTTAAGGTGCTCGAATATGCGGTCAAGGCCGCCCTGGCCCTGAATCTGAAGGTGGCGGCCCACAGCAAGTTCGATCGCAAGCAATATTTCTATCCCGACCTGCCCAAGAACTATCAAATCTCCCAGTTCGACCAGCCGATTGCCGAGGATGGCTGGATCGAGGTGGAAGTGGCCGAAAAGGGCAAGGAGACCTACCTCAAAACCATCGGCATCGAGCGCCTGCACATGGAAGAAGACGCGGGCAAGCTGGTGCATGCCGGCAGCGATCGCCTGGCCGGCAGCAGCCATTCCCTGGTGGATTACAACCGCGCCGGCGTCGCCCTGGCCGAAATCGTCAGCAAGCCGGATCTGCGCACCGGCCGCGAGGCGGCCGAATACGCCTCGGAGATCCGCCGCATCATGCGTTATTTAGGCGTCTCCGATGGCAACATGCAGGAGGGCTCCCTGCGCTGCGACGTCAATATTTCGGTGCGGCAGGGACCTGACGCCCCCTTTGGCGTCAAGGTGGAAATCAAGAACATGAATTCCTTCTCGGCGATCCAGAAGGCCTGTGAGTACGAAATTCAACGGCAGATCAAGGCCATTGAGGCGGGCGAGCCGATTGTGCAGGAAACCCGCCTCTGGGATGAGGGAAAACAGCTCACCAAGAGCATGCGAACCAAGGAAGGCTCCAGCGACTATCGCTATTTTCCAGAGCCAGATCTGGGCCCGATTGAGGTGAGTGAAGCCCAGCGCCAGGCCTGGTTGGCCGAGCTGCCCGAGCTGCCATCCGCCAAGCGGCACCGCTACGCCGACCAGCTGGGCTTGTCCATCTACGACGCCCGGGTGCTCACCGATGAGCGGGCGATGGCCGAATACTTTGAGGCGGTGGTGGCGGCGGGGGCCGAGCCCAAGGGGGCTGCCAATTGGATTTGCGGCGACATCGCCGCCCATGTCAACGCCAACCGCCTCGATTACGCCAGCTTGCCCCTGCGTCCCGAGCAGTTGGCCGAACTGGTGGGCTTGATCGAGGCCAACACCATCAGCGGCAAGATCGCCAAGGAGATCCTGCCCGAGCTGCTGGAGCAGGGGGGCTCCGCCAAGGCGATCGTGGCGGCCAGGGGCCTGGGCATGATCAGCGATCCGGCCGCCATCGGTGCAATTGTCGATGGCTTGCTGGCGGCCCATCCGGCCGAGGTGGAGGCCTTCAGGGGCGGCAAGAACAAATTGCAGAGCTTCTTTGTGGGCCAGTTAATGAAGCAGACCGGCGGTCGCGCCGACCCGAAGCTGGCCAATCAGATCCTGATGGAGAAGCTCAAGGGTTGAGGGCCAAGGCTGCGGCCAGCTGCTGTTCGAGGGCCTGGGGATCGCCATCGTTGTGGATCAGCCGATCGGCGAGGGCCTGCTTGCGGGCCAGGGGCCATTGGGCGGCGATGCGCTGGCGCGCTTCATGCTCCGTCAGCCCGTCGCGGCCAATCAGGCGCTGTAGTTGAGTTTCGGGCCGACACGTCACCAGCCACACCTCGCTGCACAGTGATTCCAGGCCGGTCTCAAACAGCAGCGGAATCATCAGCACCACCACGGGCGCGTGGGCCAGCCGCTCCAATTCCGCCTCGAAGCTTTGTAGAACCAGGGGGTGTACCAGCTGTTCCAGCCAGCGGCGCTCCGCCGGATCGGCGAAGACGACGCGCCCCAAGGCTGCCCGATCGATGGCGTCGCCAGCCCCGGCGGCCAGCGCCTTGGCGTCCACCGCCTTGGAGGCCACCGCTTCGCCGTAGCGGGCCAGGACGGCCCGGGCTCCGGGGGTGCCTGGGGCGAGGGCCCCACGGGCGTAGAGGTCCGCATCCAGCAGCGGCAGGCCGAAGCGCTCGGCCAGCAGCTGGCCCACCGTGCTTTTGCCCGTGGCGATGCCGCCGGTGAGGCCGATGCGGCGCTGGTCTGGGTCCTGGAATCTCTGGCGGGTCACGGAGCTATGGCTGGAGCCCGAGCGCTCGAAGCGTCCATCTTGACGATCGGCGCAGATTAAGCGGCGCGGATTAACACGTGCGCATCAACGCTTTAAAGCAGCGCTCTGGCCCAAAAGATCGATCATTTTGGATAAGCCTTCCACATTCCGCTCCCAGCTGAACAAATTGGCGCGCTCGACCGAGTTAGCCGCCATCTTTGCCAGCAAAGTTCTGTCCTGGCCGAGCTGGCTGATGGCATTGGACAGTGCCAGGGGATCCTCCACAGGAACCGTAAATCCTGTCTCCCCCTGCTCGACCATCATGGGAATCCCACCAACATGACTTCCAACCACTGGCAGCCCCGACGCCATCGACTCGAGAACCACCAGTGGACAGGGGTCGTTGATGGAGGGAACGATCAGGATGTGATGCTGCGAATAAAGTGAAAAAAGTTTCTCCCGCGGAACGCTGCCAATCCACTCGACACTGTTCTGCAATCCAGCCCTCTGAATCCTTTGCTTCAGTTGGTCGACATAACTGGACGACCCTTTGCCTGCAATCGCAAGAGTGAACTTGAGCCCGCGGCGATCGAGCTCCTCACAGGCAGCAACCAGGCAATCCAGGCCTTTGATGGGTTCGATGCGACCCACAAACAACAACTTCAGTGGCCCATAGTCGTCATCCCTAAAAACTACGTTCTCAAATACGCCGATCTCCCTGGGATCGATGCCGTTGGGAATCAGATGAACTTTATCGGCATGGACACCATAGCGGCGCATGGTGTCTGCCATGTGAGGAGAGATCGCAACTATTCCGTCGGCTTTTCTGTATGCTCTTGGAGTCATTACCTTGTAGAACCAAGTAAGATATCGATCGTAGGAATTGGGCGGACGATCAAAGATATCGCCATGGGAAATCATGATTATAAATGCTTGGCGCCAGCGTTTCAGCCACCAGCCGGCGATCGCCGCGGTTGGGTGACTATGGCAGATCAAGACGAACGGCTGGCCCACAGAGGTAGAGCGTTGCACGATGCTTTGGGCTTTAAGGATGAATCCCAGCATTCTTGGCGTATGGGAATAGCGTCTAAGAAAATGAAATTTCGGTGACTTAACTTTCAGGCAGGAAACGCCAGAATCAGAGTGTAGACGTTCCTCTGAAAAACCGTCGGAGAGAAAAAGTACAGGATGCTTGCTGGCCAACCGTATGGCCTGATTCCATGCCACGTTTGCGACCCCACCATTCAAATTCATTCCTTCGCAGATCACTACGACAGGCATGGGATCAGCTTGTATTTGGGCACCGGCAATCTTGTGGGGCGACTGGTTAGCTCTCATAAGTACACTATAGCGCTAGCAAGCTCTCGGGTCCAATTAAAGGGAAGGATTGTCGCCATGGGGATGGAAGCTACGGACCGGCTTGGCAGATGAGCTGGGGTCACCTAAAGAGTATGCACGACTCCATCCCGCTTGGTCCCTCCTGGTTTCCAGTATTACAATTTAAACCATCAATAGGCGGGGTAATGGCCATTGGCCTAATCCTGTACCTGGAAGGCTTCTTTCTGACTTAGAAGAACCTTCTGGCTCCCCAGTGGTAAGTACGCCAGCTGTTCGCGCCAATTTTTCCAACCAACTGGGCTCCATCGGATTGGTGATGACGATCCGCCCCAATGCCGCTTGATCTGAGGCATCGTCCAGCTTAGCGGCCTAAGGCTCCCAGTAGCTGGTCCCAAAGCGCACGCACCTCGCACGCACCTAAGGTGTTGATGTTGGCGATCGGGCTTGGCGATCGGGGTCGGTTCCCAGGGTTCCGTCGGGGCGTGAATATGGATGTCAATGCTGTCCCGTTCCCACCGTGACTGACTTGCCCCCTTCAGCTTCCCCCCCTGAAGTTGGTCCGCCCGCTAGCAACCCCGGCCCAGGCGGGCTGGGCTGGCAACCCGTCGCCGGTGGCATCACCGCCCCAAATGGCTTTCTGGCGGCGGGCGTCACGGCGGGATTGAAGCCCTCCGGCAATCCCGACCTGTCCCTGCTGCTGGCCCCAGTGGGGGCGGTGTGCGCCGGCAGCTTCACCCTCAACCGGGTGCGGGCCGCCTGCGTCGATCTCTGTGCCGAACGGCTGGCGGCCCGGGGCGGGCAGGTGCGGGCGGTGCTCACCAATTCGGGCCAGGCCAATGCCTGCACCGGCTTGCGGGGTATGGCCGACAGCCTCAGCGCCACCGCCGAACTGGCCCGGCGGCTGAACCTGGAGCCCGAGGAGGTGCTGATCGGCTCCACCGGAGTGATCGGCGTGCCGATTGCGATGGACACCCTGGTGGCGGGCCTGGATCCACTGGTGGCGGCCCTGGCCAGCGTTGGCGGCGATGCGGCGGCCCGGGCGATCCTCACCACCGATCTTGTGGACAAGCAAATCGCCCTCGAGGCCGATCTAGGCGGCCGCCGCGTACGCATCGGCGGCATGGCCAAGGGTTCGGGGATGATTCACCCCAACATGGCCACGATGTTGGCCTACCTCAGCTGTGATGCCGGCGTGCCGGCGGCCGTCTGGAGAGCCATGGTGCAGCGCGCTGTCGATCGCTCCTTCAATGCGATCACGGTGGACGGCGACACCAGCACCAATGACATGTTCCTGGCCTTTGCCGCCGGCGAGCCCCTGGGCCCCGAGCACTTGGACGCCCTGGAGGCCGGCCTGACGGCGGTGTCGCAACACCTGGCCCGGGCCATTGCCCGTGATGGCGAAGGCGCCACCTGCTTGATCGAGGTGCGGGTGGAGGGGGCTGCCGATGGGGCCGGCGCCCGTGCCATCGCCCGCACCATCTGCGGCTCCTCCCTGGTCAAGTGCGCCATCCATGGCCGCGATCCCAACTGGGGCCGCATCGTGGCCGCCGCTGGCCGGGCCGGGGTGCCCCTGGATCCTGGCTCCCTGGCCCTGTGGCTGGGTCCCCACCAGCTGATGGCCGCCGGCCAGCCCCTGGTCTTCGACCGCCCAGCGGCCTCCCAATACCTGCGTGCCCGCGCCGCCGGTGCCTACCTCCAGGACGACACAGTGGTTATCCGTCTGCAGCTGGGGGATGGCAGCGGCGCGGGGGTCGCTTGGGGCTGCGACCTATCGGATCAATACGTGCGCATCAACGCCGATTACACAACGTAGGGACAAGTCCCTTTTCCCCAATCCCGCATCAATCGCGGCGCTGGACAATAGGAAGGTCGTAGAGCCCGCAGCCGGCAGATAGCGGGCGTTGCCGCACTCGCTCTGGTTCACGAACAGTGTGTAGGGCTGATCGCCACAGGACCAGATTTTGATGCCCCATCAGCGCGACTGAGGTGGGGGCAGCTGGGGCGTGGCGAAGCCTCGTTTTCGCAGACCCATGGCGTTTGCAAGAAGGGAATTCGGAAAAAAGCTGATGGTTCGGTTATAGGAGTCAACGGCTTGGTTAAACCGCATACGTTCCACCGCAAGCCGATTAGCCGTGCCGACCATTTCATAGTGAATCTCGACGAGATCCCCCTGCTTCGGCTCAGACCCGTGGGAGGGAATAAAGGTGTTAGAGAAGATGGTCACTGCCGCATCCACTTGCTGGCTGGCCGCAATCTTTTGTTCTGTTGTGAGGGCAGCCTTAGAGGATTGGGACGCAGCTTGTAAGACTTTCACCAATGTGGGCTTGTGTTGATTGGATGCTTGGGCTATCAGCATCAGAGTGGGAAGCAGATCGGCTCGGCGTTGCATCTGGTTGTCAACCTGGGCCCATGCGGCGTCAACGCGGGCGGTGGCAGACACTAAGGTGTTGTAAGACAGCATCAGCAAACCACCAGTCATTGCCAGCATTCCACCGGCAAGGCCAAACAAAAGCCGCCGATTTTCCTTCCGCATCTGGGCAGCGAGAGTGGCTTGTTGCTTTTGATACGCGACCTCTGCAATGGCTTTTTTAATCAACTCAGGGGGGATGCTGACTTCAGATCCTGCAGCTATCAGCTCTGCCTCTGAGAAGCTTGCTTGTTGTTCTGCATAGTATTTGGCGGCTAGGGCTAGCACATCATCCGCCATGTCATCAGCAACGGGCTCTTCCGATTGATCGCGGAATGCATGAGTCATGGCCGGCTACCAGTTACCACCTGCGCCACCGCCCCCACTGCTGCCGCCGCTAAATCCACCGCCACTTGATTCTCCACCGCCGCTGCTATCAGAACCCAGCCAGTATGGGACAAATTCCTGCCGTCGGTTTGTATAGTCACAATTGACGCAATGGGAGTACGTGACACGTAAGTCCCGGCCTGAGGATGAAGGATTACAGATAACATAGGGACGGTCTTTGACGACTGTGAGTTCCTGGCAATGGGGACAAAAATCAAAGCTACTAGACATGGATTTGTAACCACGTAGATGCATGGTTTCTGGAGCGCAGCGACGGCACCGCCAGCCGCGGAATTGCAAGCTCCCCAGGGTTGCGGCGGCTTGCTGGCTGGGCTTCAGGACTGCTTCCATAGCCCCTTGGTCAACCAGATCCAGCATCTCGCCGCAGGTGGAGCAGCGCATTGTTCCATCTGTTTCAAAGCGCAAGCGCCATGAATTGACCCGGGAGGATTGAGAAGGATTTAGCTTCACCGATCGACCGAGACCCCGCACTAAGACCCATCCTGCTAGTGCCAACAGATTGTTACCGCCGTTCATGAGCGTGGATTGTAATCGGGTCCAACCAACCACGGCCACGAGAATAAAAAAAATGATGCAAGCAACGCCAAGAGAATATATTAAATCTACTTGGCCGACTCCCCAGGCAGCAGGAGTGAATTCACCTCCCCTTGCCTCAAGCAGCTGCACAATTGCTTCGCTGGCAGATAGGGTGCCAGCATCAAAGTCTCCTGCTTTGAACTTAGGCTTGATGCGCTGGTCAATCAGCTCCCCAACCTTTGCATCCGGCAGGATCGCCTCTAGTCCGTACCCAGTCTCAATCTCCACGCGACGGTCCGCCACGGAAATCAACAACAAAATCCCATTATCTTTGCCTTTTTGTCCGATCCCCCAGCGGTTGAATAGAGTAGTAGCTAATTCCTTGGGTGAAGCCGCCGGCTTGCTTTCAGGCACACTCACCACTGCCATTTCACTGCCATTAGCAGAATGCAAATGATTGATAAGTATGTTGAGTTTTTTCTCGGTTTCAGGCCGCAAGATGTTGGCCACATCAGACACCCAGTTTCCCTCCGTCTGACGTGGATCGGGAATCTGCTCCACCGGCATCCCGAGCATTGCCATTGGAGCCACGACCGTCGCAGAAATCAGCGCAATTATGTACCAACGGCGATTCATTTTTATCATCATGGGCTTCTCAAGGTGGCTGAAATGATTGTAAAGCAGATTCACTCTTGAAAAAGTTAAGTTTTCCGCACCAGTTGAATCGGGCCCGTAGCGAGATCCAGGGTCTTCTCAACGCATGTCCGCAAAGCACAGGCGTTGAGCCGACAGGCATTGAATCGGGACTAGATGCAGACCGTGGTCATCCGCTTTGGCCACTTTCCCCACCGCAATGCCGCCTTGAGGCTTGAGCTGCTTATCGACAATTTGCAGACCCTATTCGATTTCGGCTGGACCGGTGCTGGCGCAGTAGCGGCCTAGCAGGAACTCCACCACATAAGTGGGGACTGGTCGAGATAGTCCAGCTCGCTGGTTGCCGATGGGGAGGCAGTCATGACAACACCTCGAGTTGAAGGAGCTGGGCCGGCTGATTGAGACGGCGATTATAGCTGGAAAAGACAACTGTCTATTCGGCGTTGACGTGCAGTAAATGGGCGGCGGCGAGCTGCACGCTGTCGTAGCCCTGCAGGGCAAACCCATCAGCAAATCGCCCACCATTCTCCACTAATCACGATGTCACCCATGAGTTTCCCCAGTGGATTGCTGGAGGCCGGGTCCGGTTGGCGCACAGCCGCGATGCGAGCGATGGGGCTGCGATGGGAGGTGACCTCCACCACCTCGCCAGCCTGCACCCGGCCAAGCCATTCTGAAAGGTGGGTCTTGCGATCCCGTGCTGCTCTTGGGTCCCCACCAACCCGGTTGAGGCGTTGGCCGATCACCCCCCGGCCATCGCGGCTGATCAGCACCGCCACCGCAGCTAATTCTTCTAGGTCGTCATCCTCCACCAGCAGGCGGGTGCCGGCGGCATCGCGGCGCAGGTCGGCCTTCATGCCAGCGATAGCGCCGCCCGCCTCAAAGTTGCAGCGCAGAGCCTTCCAGCTGATCTCGGTGATGGCCGCCGCAGGGGCACTGCTCCCCCCACTGAAGACAACCAACACTGGGAAAGGCAATGCTGCAAGCTGATAGCGCCGTCGGCGTCGGCGTTGCTGCCGCCGGTAGGCAAAGCGGTTCGAGCAAGGGGGGGGAGAGGTCACCGGCCACGCTCCAGGGCCGCCCAGCCATGGCCGCACTTAAGGACTAAATAAGACTTAGTTCAATGGGATGTTTGATGGCGATGGTGAACGTGCACCAGGCCAAAACCCATCGCTCCCAGCTGCTGCAGGGGGTGGAGCAGGGCAATGAGGTGGTTATCGCCCGCTCGGGGGTGCCGATTGCGCGGCTGGCGGCCTGGCAGGCACCAGCCCGAACGGTGGCGGCGCCTGGGGTGATGCGCGGCCAGATCGTGTTGACTGATGATTTTGATGCGCCGTTGGATGGGTTGTTTGGGGCGTTGCGGTGACGAGGCTGCTGCTCGATACCCATCTCGTTATGTGGTGGCTGAACGGCGATCCACGGCTGCCCCAACCGTTGGTGGAGCGGGTACAGGCGCCGCAAGCGGAGGTGTTCGTGAGCCAGGCATCGTTATGGGAGATGGCGGTCCAAATGTCGATCGGCCGGCTGCAGGTGGATCTGCCGGAACTGGAGCGCCAGGTGCCGTTTCATGGCTTCCTTCGGCTGCCGATCAGCAACGCCCATTTGCTGGCCGTGGCTCCACTGTGATCGCGCTGGGGAAAGGGTGGGCTTGGAGGCCAGCCATGCCCCTCTGTGGTAGCGGGCTTCGTTGGCCGTGAGAGCTTCGGGGTCGATGCCGAAGGGGTGTTGAATGGCATCAGGGAGCCAGGAAAGGTCTCGTCATCAAAGGGCACGTGGGGGCTGCCGGCAATGGCTGGCCCTTCGAACTTTAGGCCAAATTTGACTAAAAATTCTAGATTTAAAATTGCTTGGTTGGTGCAACAGCTTGAACAGGCTTTATAGAATTTGCGCAACATCAAACATCCCAAGTCAAACGCTTTCAGCGGCAGGCTGCAAACCCAAACCATCATTACGGTCCCCATGGTCTTGCCAAGCCATTGTGCGTCCTAAGCTGGCAACATGCTGATCCCCTGTTTGATCCGATGGCCCATAGCGAGCAAGGCCATAGCGAGCAAGGGGAGTTAAGCTTTCTGGCGTCAGGCACTGAATCGATCTCGGTTTCACCTGCCGCCACCCAGGCCCCAGTGGAATGCAAAGGCATCCGCTCCACCCAGGATTTTCCCGCTGATCCGAGCACCCTGAGCCGGGAGCAGATTGAGCACCACTACCAGGCGATGCGCAACAGTCACGCCTCGTTGACGCGCTCCCGTGGCCAGCTGCAGCGCCGTTCCAGGGAGCTCGCGGCGGCGCGGGAGCAATTCCTGGAAACCCTGCGACGCTACGAGGGTCGCTTGATGGAGCTGGGCAAGGAAAGGGCGGACGCCCTGCGCATCGCCCAGGACATGCACCGGGAGCTGGAGGCTTTCGAGGAAAAGCAAGAGGCCCTTGATGGGGTGCTCAAAGAACTTGATGCCGCCAAGGAGGAGGCGGGTTACTGGAGCATCTTCAACATCACCCGGCTGATAGAGCGCATGCGGCGCCTGCTGCGCGGCGGCAGCGAGGGCTGATGGGAGATCTGAGCGATCGCTTTGGTGCGCTGATGGCGCGCCTGGCCAAGGGTGATGCAGAACTGTTCCGCACCGTGGGTGAACAGAACGCCGCAATCCGAGAGCTGGTGGAAGAAGTGGCACCGGCGCTGCCTGCCGAAACCAAGACGACAGCAGCCCTGCAGGCAGCACCCCAACCCCTCCTGCCCCCGGAGCAATGCCATCTCAAGGCCCTCAAGGCCCGTTTCGGAACGGCCGCAGCCGCCCACGCCCATCTAGAAGCAACCCTGGGCCCCGCTCCTAACAAAAAGAAATCCTGGGACTATCTCTGCAGCGTGTTTGCCAGCGGAAGCTGGCCCGCACCGGCCCAGGCGCTAACAAGGCCGGCAGCTCGACGAGGTGATGGCGCTGGCGCTCGTGGCGAGGAGGCCGTGGCCCAGTTGGAGACGCGGCTGCTGCAGCGGATCGACCAGCTGGAGGATCGCCTGATCGCGGTTCTAGAAAAATTGCTGCAGGGCAAGACCTGAACTCAGCAAAGGCCAACCCAGCAGCTTCCATTCAGATCAATACAACCCCGGCTTCTCCACCTTCAACGCCGCCGAGTTCTCCAACACGATCCGCGCCGTCGCTTCGTCGATGCCACCAGGGGCCCGAACCTGAACCTCCAGGGTCATTTCGATATTCACCCCCGGAAGCGCCTGTAGGTGTGACATCACCTCGTCGAGGAACTTACCGACCTGGGGCCCGGCCGTCACCGAGTCCAACCTCAGCGAGGCGGTGTAAGTGCTGGGGAGTCTTGGTAATGGTGGCGGCGGCGGCGGCGTTCTCCCAGGTCACCAGCTCGCTGGTAAGGGCAAACAGCCGCAAGCGCTCGTGCTCCTGGGACTCATCAGTAGGGAACTCCTCCGGCACCGCCGAGGGGGTCGTCCGCCATCTGGCAAAAAATAACCGCCAGCGCCGCCGCCAGCGGCCGCCGTGCCCGCAAGGCGTTCAAGGCGCTGCAGGCGCAGCTCACTCACGGCGGCGATGGCCTCGAAGTCAGCGGTGCCGGGCTGCGGGCGCGGGTGAAGTCGATCCAGATGTTGGTGTCGAGCAGCAGGGTCATGGGGCGCACTCCTGGTCCCGCTGGCGCTCGCGCTCCTGATCGGCCTCGTAGGTCTCCAGCTCCACGCCCCACTCACCGCTGAGAAAGCGCTGGGCAACTTGGGCGCGGCGGCCCTGCTGGGCGAGCAATAGCCCCACCGGGATCACCAGGTGCCGCCCCAGAGGATCGGCACCTTGGCACTGATCTGAGCCGCCAGCGCCAGTTGGGCCTTGCGCTTCTCCAGCCGGGCCACCAGCAGTTGGTAACGCTCTATGGCCTGGGCTGGCAGCCGCACCTGCTTGGCGGCCGACTCCTGCAGCATCAGCTCTTCGTAGCGGCGGTACCAGAGGTTGATTTCCCGCTGCATTCTCGACTGGATCTCCTAGCTGGCCTTGACAGTCCTCTCCAGCCGTTCAGATGAAGCAGTCGTGACTGCCTCTCCCGCCGCCATACCCTCTGCAAGAGCAGCCAGAGCGCCAAGCCCCGCAGTTACTGGTGAATGAGGTGGGGATGATGGGTTCGATCGTGTTAGCTGCCGACGACCCGGCCGCACTGGCGCATTTTTATGGCGCTCTGCTCGATGTGGAGCCTCAACTGGGCCTTATCAGCACGCACTGGCGGGTTCGGTGGCCGGCGGGTGGATGGCTGGAGGGCCGCCTCGCCCTCTGCCTGCAACGTCAGGCGGATGGAACGGGAACCCCCCTTGCTCTTGCTGCCGTTTGGGTCGAGCAAAGCTGACAAAACGCCCCCTGCAGCCAATGCATCGGTTTGACCACCTCAGGTCGGGCAGCTTTTGGACGAGTTTGGCCAGCTCGGAATCCAGAACAGGTTCAAAATATTTTCCAAAAAGACTATGTCTCGAATCATCTACATGACAGGCGCTAATCACTCACGGGCCCAACTAATAACCATGGGACAATGTTGATAATGTCTTAGATCAGTTTTCGTTGGTTCATAGCTGTTCATTGGGGTGCCGCAGGCTTGCTTCAGCACCCGTTCAATCCGCCTTACAGCAGATCACTTCGGCAGCAGCACGGTGTCAATGACGTGGATGGTGCCATTGGTCGTTGCGATGTCGGCCTTGACAACGGTAGCGCCGTTGATAAAGACCTTGCCACCTAAGGTTTTGATCGAGACCGATTGACCGTTCAAAGTCTTTGCACTCGAGAGCTTGACGACATCGGCGGCCTTCACATTTCCAGCTACGACGTGATAGGTGAGAATGGAAGTTAGCTTCTGCTTGTTCTCAGGCTTGAGAAGCGACTCCACCGTGCCCGCCGGCAGCTTGGCGAAAGCTTCATCGGTGGGTGCAAAAACGGTGAAGGGGCCCTTACCCTTCAGGGTTTCGACGAGCCCGGCCGCATTCAGCGCCGTCGTGAGCGTCTTGAAACTGCCCGCAGAAACAGCCGTGTCGACGATGTCCTTAGTGGGTAATGGGGAACTGCCTGCAAAAGCAGTTGTTGAAGCCAACAGGCTCAGAGACAGGCCAGCGACGCTTGCGCGCAGGGAGCGATTGAGGACTAACATTGGGTGCGGTAATTAACTGGGGAACTTTTGTCCCAAATTAATCTAGGCGCACCACGGGGGGAACTGCGCAGCCATGACGCCCCCCGCCCGGTGCTTGGCCTCCGGCGCCTGCCTGGTGGCCGACCTGTCCAAGGATTCCTGCCTAGGTGGAATCTCAGCAGGCCCCTTGAGGGCGCCAAGCAGGATCTCTGCAACGGTTGGTTCTTCTACGAACGCCAGACCGCAGGTCTTGGCGTTCGCTTTCTCGCTGCCATCAAGGCTGACGTTCGACTGCTAACCGGTTACGCCGGCATCCACCTACAAGTGGATGGACACGATCGACATCTACGCAATCATTGATTGCCACCGAGGTCCCAGTTTAACTCGCCAAAGAGTGGCTGGGCCGCCTCGACCCGTCTAAAGCGAAAGAGCTCGAACGAGCTGATCGGCTGGGTGCCGGCTGTGCGACCAGGGGGAATCATTGAAGGTTAACGACACCCGCCCCAGCCAGTGGTTCAGCAAGGACCTTGACTTTGATTCACTGCTTCGACAACGCTTCCTAGACCTCACCCACCAGGCGATCGCCGGCGAGCTGGGCCCCTGGAGCGAATCGCCGCAGGACGCCCTGGCGCTGCTGTTGCTGCTCGATCAGTTCCCCAGCCAGCTCTGGCGCGACACCGCCAGGGATTTCGCTGGCGATCCCCGGGCCCTGGCGCTCAGCCTGAAGGCGGTGCAGCTGGGCTGGGTGGCGGCCGAGACCGACCAGGCGCGGCGGCAGTTCTGGCTGATGCCGTTGATGCGCAGCGAGGAGATGGCCTTTCTGCAGACCCCGGGGTCAGGGATCTGAGCCAACCGCAACCCCAGCCCCTGAGCCATCGGCAGCAAGGGTGGTCGGCAGGTGGCCGGTCTTAACCCAGATCGTGCAGCCCGCCTCACTCCAGGGCCGGTGCACGCTGCCGGGGGGATTGCGCAGCCAGCTGCCGGCTGGATAGCGGCCGAACTCGTCTTCAAACACCCCAGCCAGCACCAGGATCTCCTCGCCGCCGCGGTGGGCGTGGGGCTGGAAGCGGGTGCCCGGCGCCCAGCGCACCAGGGCCACGTGCTCGGAGCCGAAGCCATGCAGCGGCATCACCTCCAGGCCCTGCACCAGACCCGGCAGCCAGGCGCCGTTGGTGGTGTCGATCACCAGGCGCCGCTGATCGGCCGGATGCATCTGCTGCAGCTTCACCAGGATCGTGCAGCCCGTCTCGCTAAAGGGTGCATGGCAGGAGCCCACCGGATTGCGCAGGTAGGTACCGGCGGGGTAGTCGCCCTGCTCGTCGCAGAAGGTGCCCTCCAGCACCAGGATCTCCTCGCCACCGCCATGGCTGTGACGCTCAAAGCGACTGCCTGGGGCGTAACGCACGATCGAAGTGGCGCGGGCCAGCTCAGCGCCGCGGCGATCCAGCATCCGCCGCTCCACCCCCGCCAGCGGCGAAGGCGTCCAGGGCAGGCCACTGGTTTCCAGCACAACGCGCTGGTCGAGATCGGCGTGGAGATCCATAACTCTGATTGTGCTCTAGGCCGGTTAAGGGTCCCACCGCTAAGGCCACCTGCTGCGAAAAGCACCATCACCAGACTTCGCTGGAGAAGCGGTTTGACAGCAAGGAGACCAGCCAATGGTCGCAATGCCTACAAACCATCGGCATCGGCAATCTATTATCGCAAAATGCCCGGTGCCCTATGGATCTGTCGAAGGTCAATCCGGCGCATTTGTTTTTGCAGCTTTTCCGGGGTTCTTCCGGCCAACTAAGCATCAAATCCAAGCTGATTATGATGCTGTTGCTTGTCAGTGGATTCTCAACTCTATTTACCGCCATACTCGGTTATAAAAGCGGCCAGATCAACCTCACCGACAGGGTCTATAACCAACTCACCAGCGTGCGCGCCTCCAAAGCTTCCCAAATTGAAGCCTATTTTCGCCATATTCAGAATCACACCCTCACCCTCAGCGAAGACCTATCGATCGTAGCCGCAGTTCAGGAGTTCGATGCGGCCTACCGGCAACTAGGAGCCACGGCCCTGCCGCCCAACTCGATGCAGGCGCTGGAGCAGTACTACCGCAAAGAGTTTCTACCCCGCCTCGATAAGTTCCACTCAGGCATTCCCATTCTTGAATCCTATCTAGTGAGCGATCCGGTCTCCCGATACCTCCAGTATCAGTACATTGCGGCCAATCCCAATCCAGTTTCCCGCAAGCAGTTGCTCAATGCGGCAAATGATGGCAGCGCCTATAGCCGGGTACATGGTCTCTATCATCCAATTTTTCGCAACATTGTTTCTAAGTTTGGTTACTATGATATGTTTCTGATCAATCCCCAGGGGCGGATCGTTTACACCGTCTTTAAAGAGACAGATTTCGCAAGTGATCTGCAGAATGGTCCCTACCGGGATAGCAATCTGGCCGGATTGATTCGCCAGGTGATTGCCACCAAGGAAAAGGGATTCACCGATCTGGCCGACTTCGCCGCCTACGCCCCCTCCTATGGCGCCCCCGCCTCCTTCATCGCCGCACCGATCTACAGCGGCTCCCGGCTGGTGGGGGTGTTGGCCTTCCAGGTGCCCGCCGACGAGATCAACAACGTCATGACCGGCAATCAGTCGTGGCAGCAGGATGGTCTTGGCAGCACGGGTCAAACTTTCCTGGTGGGCAGCGATTCGCTGATGCGTTCCGCCTCCCGCTCCCATCTCAACGATCCCAAAGCCTTCCTGGCTCAGTTGCGCTCGCGCGGCTTCAAGGAGGAGGCCATATCTCGCCTGAGCCAGTACGGCACCACGATCCTGCAGCAGCCCGTGACCACCCCGGCGGTCGCCCGTGCCCTGGCCGGCGGCACCGGCACGATGCAGCTGGTGGATTACCGGGGTACTGCCGTGCTCAGTTCCTATGCGCCCCTGCGCATCAGGGGCCTGGACTGGGTGATCCTGGCGCAGATGGATCTGGGCGAAGCCTATGCACCTATCTATGCCTTCCAGCGCCAGATCCTGATCACCGCCACCCTGCTGATGCTCCTGGTCACGCTGCTGGCGATGGCCCTGGCCCATCTATTCAACAAGCCGATCCAGCATCTGATCGACAGCGCCCGCCGGGTATCGGCCGGTGAACTCGCCAGCATTCCGGTGTCCAATTCCCAGGATGAATTCGGCGAGCTGAGCCGCTCCTTCAATGCCGTGGTCCAGAGCCTGCAGACCCAGACGGCCCTGGTGGACCATAAAAACCAGGAAAACGAGCGGTTGCTGCTAAGTGTCTTTCCCGCCGCCATCGCCCGGCGCTTGCAGCGGGGCGAGACCCAGATCGCCGAGGAAGTCACCAACGTGGCCGTGATGTTTGCCGATCTCAAGGGGTTCTCGCGGCTGGTGACCTCCATCAGTGCCCACGATTCCCTCGCCATCCTCAACGAACTGGTCGCCGCCTTCGACGATGTTGCCGAACGCTTCGGCCTGGAGAAGGTAAAGACGATCGGCGACAGCTACCTGGCGGTGTGCGGCCTCTCAGTTCCCTACCTGGACCACGACAAGCGGGCGATCGACTGCGCTATCGAGATGCTCGGCATCCTGCGGCGCTTCAAACTGGAGCGCGGGTTCCAGCTCTCAATCCAGATCGGCATCCACTCCGGCGACATCGTCGCCGGCATCGTCGGCAAGTCGAAGGTGGTCTACGACGTCTGGGGCGAAACGGTGAAGCGCTGTCACGGGCTCAGCCAGAGCTGCCCCGCAGGTTCGGTACTGGTGTCTGAGGTGGTGCAGCATCGCCTCGCGGACCTCTACCACTTCGAGCCGATGCCCCTGGGCGAGAACGCCCAGCCGGGACTACGGAGCTGGCGGCTGCTGAGCACCTCCCTGCCGGTAACCAGGGAGACGATCGCCACCCCATGACCGGCGCCGCGCCGCTATGGATCTGGGGAGTGGGACTGACCGTTGGCTTTCCCCTGCTGGCCATCGTTCTGGGGGAGCTGATCCACCGCCTGCAGCGCCGGGGCTTGGCGGTGGCGTCGACCTTGCGCCTAGTACGGGACGTGCTCCTGCCAATGCTGGTGCTGCTGCTCTTCCTGGAGCATCTGCTCGGCCTGGATCCGGCGACGCGCCTGTTCAAGTCCGTGGAGACGATCTTCTGGGTCTGCGTGATCCATGCCGCCCTGTCCCTGCTCAACGTGGTGCTGTTCGAGCAGGCGGAGGCAGATACCTGGCGCTCGCGGGTGCCGAAGTTGTTAATCGACCTGGCCCGCCTGTTTCTGATCCTGCTGGGCACCGCCTTCGTGCTGGCCACCGTCTGGAAGGCCGATCTGGCCGGGTTGGTCACAGCCCTAGGCGTGAGTTCGATCGTGATCGGCTTGGCCCTGCAGGACACCCTCGGCAGCGTGATGTCGGGCATCGCCCTGCTGTTCGAGCGTCCGTTCTCGGTGGGCGACTGGCTCGAACTGAACGGGGTGGTGGGCAAGGTGATCGACATCAACTGGCGGGCCGTTCGGCTTTTGACCTTGGAGCAGGAGATGGTCGTGATCCCCCACAAGCTGATCAGCGGCTCGATGATCCGCAACTTCACCCAGCCCAACCGGATTCATGCCGAGCGAATCCGCATCGGCTTTTCCTATAACGATCCACCTAATCTGGCAAAGCAGGTGCTCAAGAGCACGGCCCTAGAAACCAAGGGCATCCTGCTCAAGCCAGGGCCGGAGGTTTTCACCCTCAACTACGAAGACTCGGCCGTCAGCTACGAAGTCAAGTTCTTCATTCGCGACTATGGCGACGTTGAGCGGATCCGCGAACGCTTTATGACCCGGGTGTGGTATGCCGCCAAAAGGAACAATCTCACAATTCCATTCCCGATCCGCACGGTTTACAATTATCATGGTCCTTCCAGCCACCAGAAGGGCATCGACAAGAAGTTTAGCGAGAGCATGCAGGCAATCCCGGCTTTCGTGCCAATCAACCGTGAATACGATACCCTGGCTCCTGCGGTCTCCGGCATCGCCCTGCAGCATTTTGCCGCCGGTGAAAAGGTGATCCGCCAGGGACAGGTGGGCCAAGCACTTTACATAATCGTCGCTGGTCTGGCCCTGATGTCCCGCCGCGATTTTGACGGCCATGAACGGGAAATACTATCGCTACGCAACGGTGAATTCTTTGGCGAGATGTCGCTCTTCTCCGGCGAACCTAGCATGGTTACCGTGGTCGCCAGCAACGATCTGGAGGTGATGAAGATCTCAGCGGCGATGGTCCACCAGATGATTGATCGTCAACCGAGCTTCGCCCGGGAGATCGGCCAGATCCTCGAGATCCGCCGCGCGGCTATCCAGGAGGGCAGCCAGCTGCCTGCGCCTTAAGTGCCCATAGATGGCCTCAAAGACAAGCTCTCTGAACTGGCTGGGGGGTCACCAGCGTGGAGTGGCTAGATCCATAGGCGGCGCTCTATGAATCCGAGATTCCGTAACAAGCGCAACAAAAAACAGGCTTAATGGATCGAATGCGGCCACCCACATCCATCTGTGGGAGGTTAAATTGCTCGGCCAGACCCCACTTTTCCAGGAGGAATTGACCCATGCCCGCGCCCCCAATGGCTGCGCACCCAAAACGTGCTACCAGGCAACGGCCCAAGCGGCTGGGGGAGGCCTCACTGCTGGAAGCACCCTCGCTGCTGCTGCGCCGCATCCGCGGCCTTAACTCCAGGGAGGGTCTCACCTGGCTTGCCTGTGTGCCGCTGGCGCTGTTTGGTCTTGGGGTCTTTAACCTCTCCGCCCACGCCGCCGAGCTGCCCGAGCTCACGCCTGCCTTCCTGGTCAACAACCTCTGGCTGTTGATTGCCGCCTTCCTGGTGATCTTCATGAATGCCGGCTTCGCCATGGTCGAAGCCGGGCTCTGCCGCCAGAAGAACGCAGTTAATATCCTAAGTAAGAACCTGATTGTCTTTGCCCTGGCCGTAACGGCGTACTGGCTGATTGGCTACTCCCTGATGTATGGCGATTCGATCGCCTCCGGCTGGCTCCATTTCAAGGGGCTGTTCTTCGATCCCACCGTCACCCCTGAGATGGTGAAGGAAGGCAAGCTGGTTCCCAGCGTCGATTTTCTCTTCCAGGCCGCCTTCGCTGGCACCGCCGCCACAATCGTGTCGGGCCTGGTGGCCGAGCGGATCAAATTCAAGGAATTCGTTCTGTTTTCTTTAATCCTCGTCGGCATCATCTACCCGATTGCCGGCAGCTGGAAATGGAATGCCTCCGGCTGGCTCAATCAGCTGGGCTTCATCGACTTCGCCGGATCCACCTTGGTGCACACGGTCGGCGCCTGTGCCGGGATCGTGGGTGCGATGATCCTGGGGCCCCGCATCGGCAAATACGTCGATGCCAAACCCCAAGCGATCCCCGGCCACAGCGTCGCCCTGGCCACGCTGGGCTGTTTGATCCTTTGGCTCGGCTGGTACGGCTTCAACCCCGGCTCGGTTCTGGCCATGAATGAAACCGTTCCCTACGTCGCCGTGACCACCACCCTGGGGGCGGCGGGCGGTGGCATCGCCGGCACCCTGGTCTCCCAGCTCCGCTCCGGTAAACCCGACCTGACCTTCACCATCAACGGCATCCTGGCCGGCCTGGTGGGAATCACCGCCGGTTGCGACGCCATCTCCATGCCTGCGGCCTGGGTGATCGGCTTCATCGGCGGTGCCCTGGTGGT
>JBILDB010000353.1:0-2889 GCA_044352805.1 Cyanobium sp. | reverse complement strand
GCCCGCAAACTTTTCATCAGCAAGCCTTTCTTGATTCCGGCGGCCGTGGTGGCTTCAGCCAGGATCTGCTGGGCCCCTGGGGCGCTCAGTTCGCCTGCGGGCAACCGTTCCAACACGGCCGCCAGGCCGGCTGCCGCCCCCGGCTGGGCCAGCTGGGCCTGGGCCTGCTCGTCGGGGCTGGGGGTGAGAAAGAAGGCCGTGGCTTGCTCCACCCCATCGACCAGCCGGGTCAGGGAAGGACCGAGCAGGGTACATAGATCTATCTGCCAATCGCAATCGGCCGTTGGGCCAGCGCCGGCCCAATCCTGGGCCCGCCAGAGGGGCAGGAGCTGTTGGCGCAATTCGGAGGGGTCAAGCTCATGCAGCACCTGGCCGTTGAGCCAGTTGAGCTTGTCCCAGTCGAAGCGGGCGCCGGCTTTGTTGACGCGATCAAAGTCGAAGACCCGGGCCGCTTCTTCGAGGCTGAAGCGTTCGCCCATGCCCTCGGGGGGCGACCAGCCCAGCAAGGTCATGTAGTTGACAAGGGCGGCCTGGGTATAACCCAACTCCTGGAAGTCGCTGATGGAGGTCACCCCGTCCCGTTTGGACAGCTTTTTGCCCTCCTGGTTGAGGATCAGGGGCGTGTGGGCGAACTCGGGGGCGGTTTCGCCCAACGCCTCGTATAGCAGCAGCTGCTTGGCCGTATTGGCGATGTGATCTTCACCGCGAATCACATGGCTGATCGCCATGAAGGCGTCATCCACCACCACCACTAGGTTGTAGAGGGGTTCCCCGATCTGGTCGGCTGGGGCCCGGCGCGCAATCACCATGTCCCCCCCCAGGTCCGATCCAGACCATTGCATGGGCCCCCTGATCAGGTCGTTCCAGGTGATGGTGGCGTTGTCATCGATGCGAAAGCGGATGACCGCTTCGCGCCCTGCGGCGATGAAGGCCTGTTCCTGCTCGCTTGAGAGCTGGCGGTGGCGGTTGTCGTAGCGGGGTGCCTGGTGGTTGGCTTGTTGGTGCTCTCGCATGGCGGCCAACTCGTCCTCGCTGGCGTAACAGCGATAAGCCAGGCCCTGGTCCAGTAGTCGGCGAATGGCGGCCCGGTGCTCCTCGATGCGAGCACTTTGGATCACGGGTTCGTCGTCCCAATCCAAGCCAAGCCAGCGCAGCCCGGCAAGAATGTTGTCGGTGTATTCAGGACGCGACCGTTCCCGGTCGGTGTCCTCGATACGCAACAAAAAAAGACCGCCGTGGTGGCGGGCAAACAGCCAGTTAAAAACTGCCGTGCGGGCCGTACCGATGTGCAGGGTGCCGGTCGGGCTTGGGGCCAACCGGACCCGCACAGAATCTGGTTCGACCACGCTGCTGAGCTCCGTTATTGATGACTGTTTGAGCACGGGACTGACGGGGCTCGAACCCGCAACTTCCGCCGTGACAGGGCGGTGCTCTAACCGATTGAACTACAGTCCCAGATTTGGTTGAAACGAAAACACCAGAGGTGATTTTCGAGATCAGCCTTGTCGGCCCGCAAACCAACAAAAGAAGTATCCATGGCCATAGGTCCCTCCGTCAACGCCTTGGGATGGATTGGCACCGGAGATGGCAGGGAGGCAGGCAGATTGAAAGGATTGCGAAGCCAAGCCGAGCCAAAAGGATCCCCTAGCATGTTGCACAGGGGAATGGATTTGGCTTTGGGGAAGATCCGTAGGAAATCAGGGTCGAAAACCAGCGGGTTCAATCAG
The DNA here is from genome assembly GCA_044352805.1 of Cyanobium sp. Taxonomy (GTDB): domain Bacteria; phylum Cyanobacteriota; class Cyanobacteriia; order PCC-6307; family Cyanobiaceae; genus Cyanobium. The sequence continues at coordinate 1,162 of JBILDB010000353.1, read as the reverse complement.
GCGGACCTGATTACCCCGGGCCGTGAATTCTCGGCCTTGATCGCTCTGAACCACCACGCGGCCACCGGACTTGACCCGAATGACGCGGGCTCGAACCCAGCCAAGGGCTGCGGATTCAAGCACTTTTACGACATCGCCGGGCTGTAGATCCAACTCCATTTTCGGAAGCACAAGACTGAATAACGGGCCATCGAACGCGCCGTGGAGGACTTGAACCCCCGACATCAGGTTTTGGAGACCTGCGTTCTACCAACTGAACTAACGGCGCAAGGCGATGGCCCTTGGGACAACGGAAATCAGTGTGTTTCTGGAAAAAATCCAGTAAACAGAATCACCGATCGAAGCGCTGCTTCACACGAGTGGCTTTACCCACCCGGTCACGCAGATAGAAGAGCTTCGCCCTACGCACTTTACCGCGTCGCTCAACCTTGATGTTGGCCACCTGGGGGCTATGCAGCATGAAAACCCGCTCGACACCCACACCCTGAAAAATACGCCGCACGGTGATGGTTTCGTTCAGGCCGCCATGGCGTTTTGCAATCACCACACCCTCGTAGGGCTGGATTCTTTCCTTGCTGCCTTCGCGGATACGGACGCCAACCCGGACGGTGTCGCCAACATAAATTTCGGGCAGATCGCTTTTCAGCTGGGCGGCTTCGAAGGCGGCAATCAGCTCACGGGCGCCGAGCTTGCCGGTGGTCACGGTAACCGTTGCTGGACTGGCCTCAGCTGTGGCAACGGCAACGTTGCTTGCCTCGGCCGCAGTGGCCGTGGATTCCAAATTGGTTTCGGTGTCGTTCACAGGGTCCATCGTGGTTTCGGTTCCGTCCGCAGCCAGCCCATTCGAAGGCGTCAGGCCAAACCGAGATTGTAACGGTTCAGGCGCCTCCATTACCAGCTCCCCCCGATGATCCGCTGCGGCGCCAACGATCCCAGGCTAGCCAAGCACCGCTGGCCAGCATCCAGAGCAGCCCTAGTCCATTTAGTAGCACGTAAAACGTTTCGGCCCCCGCACCCAACAAGGGTTTCAACCACTCACCCTCGTGTACCACCATCAGGCCATGGGCCCGATCCCGTCCCCAGCCCCCCCAGTCCCGCAACAACCGATAGGCCACCCCGCTGCCAGCGGTGATCAGCAATGGCGCCAGCACCAGGGGCGCCA
>JBILDB010000352.1:0-2890 GCA_044352805.1 Cyanobium sp. | reverse complement strand
CCGGCGAAGCCCCCCCCCAGGGCCGGCGCCAGCTCCACTGCCGCGGGCACGCTGGCCAGCAGGGGCAAGCCCGGGTCCGGGCCCTGGAGGCAGGCGGGATCGAGGTCGAGCAGGCCACTGGGGGCCGGCAGTGGGCCCAGCTCCCCCAGCTCCCCCTCCCCCGGGCCCTGCTGGCGCTCCACCTGGCCGCGCCAGTTGCGCAGGAAGGGTCCATAGACCCGATAGGGATCGCCCGCACCGGTGCGCAGCCCCTCCGGCGCCACCAGCAGCTGGTCCCAGCCCACCACCACCTGCTGGCCCTGGGCCTTCAATGCTGCGGCCAGCCGCCGATCCCGCGCCCGCTCCTCGGGTTCCACGCCCCGGTTCCAGGCCACCGCCTCGGCGCCCACGGCCCGGGCCAGCCGGGGCAGCCAGGTTTCGGCGTCGCCTTGCAGCAGCAGCAGGCGGCTGCCCGCCTGGCGCCAGCGCTCCTGCAGTTCAACCAGGCTCTCCCGCCAGAACCACAGCCGCGCTGGCGCCTGGTCCGGGGCCTGCCACTCGCGTGGATCCAGCAGCACCACCCCCGTCACCGCCGGCGTGGCGGCCAGCGCCGCCACCAGGCCGCGATTGTCGGCCAGGCGCAGGTCGCGGCGGTGCCAGAAAAGCCAGCGGGGGGGAGCGCTCACCAGCGGCGCCTCGCCAGGAACCAGGCCGTCAGCGTGCGCCCATCCAGGGGTTCGTCACCGCTGGCCAGGGCCGCATCGAGGGCGGCGGGGCTGAGGCTCAGCAGCTGCCCCGTGCTGCCGTCATCCCCCCTCAGCAGGCTTGCCTGCTCGGCGGCCGTGTCGTTGGGCAGGCAAGCCTGCTGGGGCGCCAGTCGCACCAGGCCCAGGGCCATCTGTTCATCCGAATAGCCGGGGTTGGGGCGCAGCTGGCCCAGGGGCTCCCAGGGGGCCGCGATCGCTGGGCCGGCACCCAGCCCGTTCGGCCCCAGCAGCAACACCAGCAGTCGCTGGGCCGCCTGGGCCGCCGTTTCACCGGCCGCCAGCCGGCCGCTAGGAAATTCCAGCAGCCGCTGAGCAACCGCCGGCCGGTAGCGACGCAGCAGCAGCACCCGGCCATCGGCCCAGCGCGGCACCACCATCAACGTGGGGGGATGGCGCAACCAGCCGAAGCTGGCCTCCAGCCCCATCGGCAAGCGCAGCTTTTCGCGCCCAAAGCCGTAGAACTCGCCCTGCAGGGTCGCCTCAATCGCCAGGGACTGGTGGGGGCGGTCAGTGGCGTGGGGCATGGGTTCAGAGATTGAGCAGCTGGCGGGCCCGGTACCAGGCGGTGATGCTTTTGCCATCGAGGGCCTCATCGCCGCTGGCGATGGCGGCATCGAGGGCGGCGGGCTCCATCAGCAGCACCTCCAGGTCTTCGTCGGCGTCGCCGGCGGGGGGATTGGGTAATTGGCGCAGGTCCCGGGCCAAAAAGAGATGGATAACTTCGTCGGAGTAGCCGGGGCAGGGCAGCATCGCCCCGAGGGCATCCCAGCGGCTGGCGGCATAGCCCGTTTCCTCCTGCAGCTCCCGTTCCATTGTGCTGAGGGGATCCTCGCCCTCGTCCAGGGTGCCGGCCGGGAATTCCAGCAGGCGAGCGGCCACGGCGAAGCGGTATTGGCGCAAAATCACCACCCGGCCGTCCGCCAGCACCGGCACCGCCAAGGAAGCGCCGGGGTGGCGGATGATGCCGAAGGTGGCCTCCAGGCCATTGGGCAGCTGCCAGCGGTTGATTTCGAAGCGAATCTTGCGGGCATCGAGGACGGCGGCGGTCTCCAGCAGGCGCGAGGGCTCGGGAGGGGGCAAGGGCGCCATCGGGCGGGCAGCTACTGGGGCCAAGCATGGCGCACCGGCCCGGCCCTGGGCTTGCGTTTGGCTGGCCTGTCAGTCGGTCGCTGGGCGGATGGGTGTAACCCCTGGGGCCGCATCTAGCGACCAGTGCCAGGGGCGGCCCCGACCCTGCAGCAGCTGGCGGCAGACCGCCAGGGCCGAAAGGCTGACGCCGGCGGTGCCTTCCCCCGGTGGGATGGCATCGCCACAAAGCCACAGCCCGGGCAGGGGCGTGCGGCTGGCCAGGCCCAGGGGCCCGAAGCGCTGCGGCGCCTGGCCCAGCCCCCCCACAAAGCCAAAGGGTCGGCCGGTCCAGTGGGCAAAGCCCCGGGGGGTGGCCAGTTCGCCGTGCAGCCAGGCCGCCGGTGCCACCCCCAAGAGCTGTTCCAACCCCGCCCGAATCTGACTTTCGGCGGCGGCCTTGGCCGCGGCGTAGGCCGACGGCGCCAGGGCAAACCAGGGCCGTGCCTCGCTGAACACGCTGGCGATCACCGTCGCCTGCCCCAGCGGCGCCCGCCCGTCCCCCTCGCGGCTGACGGACACAAACAATGATCCTGGCGAGGGCCAGGCCAGCTGCAGGTGGGGGGGCGTATCCGGGGGCAGCATTTGCCGCTGCACCGCTGCGTAGAACACCAGGGCGCCGCTGGGGTCCGGCAGGGCCGCCAGTCGGCGGGCGTAGGCCGCTGGCAGGGCGTCCCCCAGCAGATCGGGCAGTAGCTGGGGGGGCAGGGCCAGCACCACCTCCCGGGCCGCCAGCTCAAAGTTGCTGCCGCCTGGTCCCTGGCCCGTCAGCCGCCATGCCTCTCCCGGCCGCGGGGGCGGCTGCAGCCGCTGCAGCCGGTGCCGCAGCAGCAGCTGGCCTTGGGCGCGGCTGAGGGCCTGCTCCAGGGCGGTGCTGAGGGCCTGCATTGAGCCTTCCAGGTGCCACAGCCCCAGGGGTTCCTGGGCCATCTGCAGCACCGTGGCGCCATAGAGAGCCGCGGTGCGGTCGGCGGGCTCCTGGGAATAGAGCTTGAGCTGCAGGTCGAGGAAGTGGCGCA
>JBILDB010000063.1:0-9504 GCA_044352805.1 Cyanobium sp. | reverse complement strand
GGCCGGATCCCACAGCCGGATGGTGCTGTCGCGTGAGCCAGAGGCGAGGCGCCCATCGCCCAGCATCGCCAGGGCCCTCACCGAGTTCTGATGCCCCTCGAAGACCCGTTCGCAGGTGCCGGAGGCCGGATCCCACAGCCGGATAGTGTTGTCGTCTGAGCCGGAGGCGAGGCGCCCATCGGGGAGGGCCACCAAGGCAGTTACAACGCTGCCCACCGGTAAAGTGCGCAACAGAGCCTCGGGAGCCAGCAGGCTGTAGCTGCGGGGGGGGGCGCCGCCAGCCTGCTGCAGCCAGTCCGCCGCCTCCTGGCGCAGGCCACTTGGTTGGGGGTTGTCGTTCTCCTCCGCCAGCCGCGCCAACAACTGGGAGGCAAGCTGCTCCTGCCCGCGCCAGCCATCGCTGTGGCCCAGCACATGGGCTCCCTGGCCTAGGGCACGCCCCAGCCGCCCCAGCCAGGGAGAGGGGGCTGCCATCGCGACATCCCCCAGCAGCGCATTGATCCCCGCCAGCCGCAGCCGCGCCTCCAGCCAGGCAAATTGCCCCAACAGCCCCGCCAGCAACGCCGGCCGTTCGGCTTGCGACAGATGGCTGGCCAGGTGCCGCACCAGGTAGGGCCAGGTGTGGGCCTGTTGCGCCTCCAGCTCGGCCAGTGCCCAGCGGTGAATCGCCGCCTCGGCGGCCTCGGGGTCGATCGAGAAGCGGCCGGCGCGGGGATAGCCGGAGTGTTCGTCTGTGGCGGTGAGCCAGCGGCTGAGGGAGGGGTGGTTGAAGCTCGCCAGAAACTCCTTGGGCCCGTAGGCGGGATCATTCCCGCGCAGGCGCAGCAGGTCGTGGAGCTGCTGCTGCTGGCCGAGCAGGCGCGCCTCCTTCCAGTTCAGGATCGCCGCCAGCTCGCGGCGGGAGAGGGGATCGCGCTGCACGCTGTGCAGCGCCAGCAGCTCGCGCACCTGGTCGTAGGCCTGGTCGGTGGGGAAGCGCCGCTCGAAGGCCTGGAGATAGAAATCGTCCATGCCGGCGGGCAGCGCCTCAAGATCGCCGCGTTCGCTCAGGGGCAGGGCGCCGGAGGCCAGGTCGTTGAGCACGAAGGCGGCGTAGAGAAACTTGCCGCCGCTCAGCGTTCGCAGCCGTATGGCCACCTCAGCGGCGCCCAGGCCGGCGGCGGTGAGCAGGTCGGCCAGGGGCGGCCGCTGGCAGCGGGCCTCGGCGTAGGCCTCGATGTCGGCCAGGTTGCGGGCTTCCTCGGCATTGAGCGAATGGAGGCTGAAGGCCTGGCGCAGGGGCTGCTGCACCGCCGGCAGGGGGCGGGCGGTGGCGAGCAACCGCAGCCAGCGCGGGAAGCGTTGGGCCCGCTGGCCCAGCAGGCTCACGATCGTGACCTGCGGCGCTTTGTCGTTGCTAGGGCGGTGTTCCAGGGCCTCATCAAGGGCATCCACCACCAACAGCAGCGGGCCATCCGGTGGCGGGATGGCCTCCAGGAGCGCCAGCACAGCCTGATCAAAGGCGCCGATCGGGTCGTTGTCCGGGGCTTGGAGCAATTGGCGGAGGCCGGCGGCCTCCTCGGCCTCAATCGCAGCGCGGTAGGCGGGCAGGGCAGCGGCCAGCTGGGCGGCGATGCTGCTCACAAAGCGCCCCGGCGCCAGGGTCGCGATCGCGTCGAACTGGCAGAAGTGCTGGGCCACAACCGGTATCCCGGCGGCCTGGGTGTCGACCAATTCGGAGAGAAAGGCCGATTTGCCCACCCCGTACTCGGCCTCGATCAGCTGGGCCCTGGGAGGCCCTGCCGCGGCGCCGTCAGCCATCGCCCAAGCGCGTACCTCGTCGAACAGCCAGCAGCGGCCCACGAAGCCCTCACGCCGGAAGCTGCGATAGGGACCGAAGTCGAGGGGCTGGGGCCAACTCCAGCGCAGGGAACGGGCGACTACCGCGGCCTGCTGGGCATCGGCGACGACGATTTCGATCTTGTCGCCTGTGACTTTGTCGCCAACTACTTTGTCGCCCGCGATCTTGTCGCCTGCCACGCTGTCGCCGAGGGTGAGATCGCGGCCGGCGCTCACCTGATTCAACAATTGGTTGCCGTCACCCACCACCACCTGCCCAGTTGGCTGCTTGACCGCCCGGGCATCAGCAGCCCCCTGGCCATCGCCAGCCGCAGCGCTTGCGTCGGGATTTGGATCACCTGCGGCCATGGCTAGTGCCCCCGGATCAAGCCGTTGCTGCGGCCGACTCTGCCAGCACCCGCAGCGAGCGTTCCACCAACCCCTTGAGGTCGTCGGGGTTGCGGAAGAACTGCAGGGTGAGGCCGGCGTCTTTGACGCGCTGGATGAAGGCGTCCTGGCGGTCGGCGTACTTCCGGTCGAACAGGGCTGTGGGGGGAAGGCCCAGTTCCTCCGATTCAGCGTTGATAACGAAGATCAGCCGCGGTATTGCGGCCTCCGTAGCGGTGATGAACTCCAGCTCGGTGTACGACACCTCCGGCTGATCCCGTACCGGTGAGCCATAGCGCAGGCCGTAGATGCCCACCAGCACATCGCAGTCTCGCACCCGCTGCTCACACACGGCGGCCGGTGCCTGATCGATGGCCGGGAAGTCCGCCATATCCACAAATGCGTGGCCGGCGGCACTCACGGCCCGCTCCGCCTTGTCAATGTAGGAGCCGGCCGTGGGGTATCTACGCAGTTCGGAGGTGTGGGAGAGAAACACTCGCCAGGGGCCTGATTTAAGTGGGGCGGTTCCTGGAGTAGTAGCTGGTCCGGCACTTGGAGGGGCCAGGGTATTGATGATTTTATTCCCTGTGAATTTATCCCCCATCACCTTGTCGCCGCTGAACTTATCCCCAGCCACATAATCTCCCTGGATCGAGTTGCCCACGTTGAGATTGCCTCCAGCACTCACCCCTGTCATGGTGATGTTTTGATTGCCACTGATTTGCACCTGGTTGGTGGGTGCAGGCTGTGGCGCCTGCACTGGCGGATTGGAAGGCTGGGTGGAATCGGGCGAAGCTGGTAGAGGTTGTGGAGATTCTGAAGCAGCAGTCGCGCCCGAACTTCTTGTTGTAGAGGACCGCTCAGGCCCTGCCGCCGGGGTCTCACCACTGAGGATCAATCGAATCAACTTGGTGGAACCGATATAAGCCTGATCATCCCGATTGCGTGGCTTGCTGATCTCCAGGTGGTCCCGATCCAAGGGGGTGTTCCCAAGGGCTGTCTCTCCAGCAACGCCAGGATCGGCTGAGGAGCGCGGCACCACTATCTTCACCCCTTTGGTTACTTTGTTTTCGTAGTAGCTGCGCGTGAGGATGTGGTGGCTGGGCGCATAGCCCCGATACCACTCATAAAGATCCATGAGGTGGTCGTCGTTGTCCTTGAGGTCAAGCGTGCTCACGCTGGGCAGGTAGACCTTGATGGCACCCGCCAGATCCGCCAGCCGCGAACCGTGGTGGGGCGTGGCCAGAAAGAGCACCCCACGGCACTGCTCCACCACCTGCAGACGATCCGGGGCGAATTGGGAATCGGCAGAGCGGCGCAGGATGCTTTTCACCAGGAGGCCACCCAGGCTGTGGGTGATGAAACACACCGGCCGTTGCCCGATGCCTGCGCCCACCAACCGGTCCAGGGCGTTCTCAGCCCGCCGCGGCAGAGACATCGCTGCCCCCGCATCGGGATCTTTGCTCCCAAAGAATGGGAAGCCCTGCCACTTGCTGGGGGCAGCGGCATAGCCCAGCGACCACACCCCAATCTGCGTTCCAAACTCCAGGGCCAGCCAGTGGGGCCAAGAGGTGTTTTCATCTGTTCCGCTGCGCCAGGTTTCGATGGAGTCGCCACCGAGGCCATGGACGAACACCACATCCAGCTGGGGTTCCGCCGCAAGGGGTGACGAGATCGGGAGCATTTCTGCCATCGCTTGGTCTGGGGAATCTCAGTTTTCGCCAGTGTGGCGCCACTTCAGCCAGCTGACATGGCCAAGGAGGGGATGGGCCGTATCCAGAGAGAACGATCTTGCTTGCTGGGGTTGAGCTAACGATTGCCTCATCAGGGCCATTCCATCAAGATGGATGCGGTCCGACTCTGCTTGCTCTGCCTGCCAATGCCCCAGTCAGAGCAGCCCGTATCAGATCCGGGCGCGGACGAGCTGATTACCTCTGGGTCAAATGTGGAGGTGGGTGGCTCGGAAAACATAACTGTCACCGATGCAAGAGCGGGCAGGGATCTGTCCATCACCCAAACAATCCACCAGGCCCCCAAACCAAAGCCCACTCTTCCCTCTTACACCCCCCACAACCTCCCTGAGCGCACCACCAGCGCCGAGCGGTTCGTGGGCCGCAGCCAGGAACTGGAGCAGCTCAAGAGACTCCTGGCCCCAGAAGGCAGCCGGGCTTATCTCACGGGCATGGGCGGGGTGGGTAAGAGCGAGTTGGCGATTCAGCACGCCTACGGCTCGTTTGATCTCTACCGGGGCGGCATCGTGCGCCTTGATGCCCGCCAGGGGCTGGAAGCCATGGCGCTGCAGGTGGTGACCTTCTTTCGGGGAGTCTTCCCGGATCTGGCGCTCCCAGAGGACAAGAGCCCCACCGACTTGCTGCCCCTGTGTTTGAGCCAGTGGCCAGCAAGTGCCAACCCACCGGAACCGGTGCTCCTGATCCTCGATGACCAGCGGGGCGACGAGGGAGGCTATGAGGCGGAACGCAAGCTCCTTGAGGGTTTGCCGCCCCGATTCCGCCGGCTGATCACCCAGCGGCAAACGGCACCCACTAATGCCCAGGCCATTGATCTCCCTCTCCTTGAACGGGCTGATTCTCTGGGTCTCCTAGCTCTGCAAGCCGGAGAGGGGGGCACCCACCGCCTCAAGGCAGAGGAACAGGCCGCCGATGGGCTCTGCTCTGAGGTGGGGGATCTCCCCCTGGCGCTGGTGTTGCTCGGTGCGCGGCTGGCGGAGCGGCCCGATCTGCTGCTGGAGCAACTCCTGGCAGATCTGCAGGCCAAGGGAGCAGCGGCGAAAGCCCTCCAACAAGCCCATCCAGAACTGGGGGCAATGCGCGGCGTTGTGGAAGCCCTGCTGATCAGCTGGGAGCCCCTCACCGACCCCGCCAAAAGCCTGCTGTTGCTCTTGAGCGTGATGGCTCCTGCGTTGATCCCCTGGGAGCTTGTGGAAGCCTGCCGCCTGCCAGAGCTTGAGGTGGAGGAGGGCACCGCCTTTGGCGATCAACAAGCCGAGCTATTGCGGGCTCAGTTCCTGGAGCGTTCTGGCCCGGGGCTTTATCAGGTTCACCCCCTGGTGCGGCAGTTCCTCAGGCTGCAGAGCCAGGAGCAGCTGGAACTGGTGGCCCAATGGCGGAAACAACTGGCAGCGGCGGTGGCGGGTGTCTGCCGGGAGCGAATCCCCCAGACGCTCACGCTGGAGCAGGTGCAGGCATTGGAGACAGACCTCCCCCACATCCGGCTTGTAGCGGAGCAACTGGCCGAAGAATTGGATGAAGACAATCTGATCTGGCCCACCACAGGCCTGGCGTGGGTGGCGGAGCATCAAGCCGCCTTTGCCGAGGCACTCAAGTGGTGGCAGCTTGCTTTGGAGCAGAGTGAGCATAGGCTTGGGCACAATCAGCCCTTCACAGCGGCGGCTCTCAACAACCTGGCGGGGCTGCTGCAGGCCACCAACCGCCTAGTGGAGGCGGAGCCGCTGGTGCGCCGGGCCCTAGAGATCGATGAGGCCAGCTACGGCAATAACCATCCCGTCGTTGCCAGGGATCTCAACAACCTGGCGGGGCTGCTGCAGGCCACCAACCGCCTAGCGGAGGCGGAGCAGATGTATCGGCGGGCCCTGGCGATCAATGAGGCCAGCTACGGCAATGACCATCCCGACGTGGCCATCAATCTCAACAACCTGGCGGGGTTGCTGCAGGCCACCAACCGCCTGGCGGAGGCGGAGCCGCTGATGCGCCGTGCCCTAGCGATCGATGAGGCCAGCTACGGCAATGACCATCCCAAAGTGGCCACTCGACTCAACAACCTGGCGGAGCTGCTGAAGGCCACCAACCGGCTGGCGGAGGCGGAGCCGCTGATGAGGCGAATGGTGGAGATCTTCATCGCTTTTCAAAGGCAGGGCTACCAACACCCAAACCTGGAAGCTGGCGTAGACAACTACATCACTTTCCTACAAGAAATGGGCCTCGCCGAACCCGAAATCCAAGCCAAACTCCAAGCCCTCCAGCCACCCACCTAACCCTGGTCTGCCACGTAGCTGGCCAGGGATGAGCCGAATCTCCATGTCAGCAGTAGGCTGCATCACACGCTGTCTTTTGCTATAATTACTAGTCGACCTTTCCACCACTGCCCAGGCCCAAGCCATCGTCGTGCTCCAGGGTGCATTCCACACCCTGACGCTGAAGATCTTCCACCAGCAGGTCACAGATTTCACGATCCACCGCAGGAGTGAGATGCTTCTCGCCATCAAGGAGGTGGACCACCTCCCTTGGTAGGCAACCGATCCAGCGTGCCAAACTTTGCTGTGCCTGAAAGCGACGCTCTTGCGTCAGTTTCCCCAACAGTTGGATCCGCAGCCGATAGTCGGGTGGCACAGGATTACCCAGTTCGATGCTGCGCAGGTTGGCTGCTGTCGCCAGCACCACCAACTGGTCTCCGGCGGCCAGCACCAGCTCCGGTGGTGGCAACAGAATCGGCTCGCGATGGCGGGGCCGGCGCAAGGAAACGCCCGTCACGCCATAGCCATTCTCCAGCCGAGACACATTCAGTCCGCAGAGAGTGTCCCGCTGCTGAAGGCGGTAGCGCACGATCAGCAAATGGGTGCCCTGCAGTTGCAACACCCCCTCCACCCTCTCGCCAAAGGCTGTGGCCACCACCGCATCGGCGACGAGGTCGACCGCTGAAATCACCGCCAGTCCCCCCAGCAGCTCCCCCAGGGGTTTTGCGGCCCCAAAATCATGGGCCAGCACCGCGACCCCAGCCTCGGGCCAGCGTTGTTGCAGCGCCATGGCGGCCTCCAGATTGCCCAGCAGGTCGGTGGAAAGCAGGCCAACGGCCGAAACAGAACGACCCTCAAGCGCCTGGAGCGCCTCCTCCAGTTGTCCGAACTGCACGATTCCCTTGTCCCGAAAGCCATCGCTGCCCCCCGGCTCGACCCTCACCACCAGTTGATGGTCACGCCGGAGCCTTTGGGCGATGCGCTGGGCCAGCGCCGATCCCTCCACCAGCAGCACCGGTGCAGGGCCCCGCCGGGGCAGGCGGATCCGTTCCATCCCCAGGCGCTCCCGCAGCAAACGCTCCAGGATCACAGCCACCAACGCCGAGGTCAGCAGCGTGCCAACCAGGGAATAGAGGAGCGTGCCGCCAATCAGCCAGCCGCTCATCTCCTGCTTGCCGCTGGTGGAGGAGAGCAGCAGGTTCACCGGGTCGACGTACTCCCCTTTGAGCAGGGCAAGGGTGACAAACACCCCCTGCGTCCATCCCCCCATGCGAGAGAAGATCCGCACGCCGACCAACAGCAGCAGAATCAGCACGGCGCAGGCCCACCGCTGGAGCCCCGACCGCGCCCGCAGCCAGACGCGCAGCTTTTGGACCGTGCTGCGCAGCCAGGCCAGGGTGCGATGGCGGCGGCTTTGACCTTGGGCCATGGGGTCCCGGTTGGAGAGCGCAGACCGGGCCGTCAGCCATACCGGTGGGGATGGGGAGGGGGACCCGGTTAACCGGACCTGCTTCTTTTGGCGCAGGTCCGGAACAGCGCCCTCCAGCAGCTGAATGATTTGGCCATCCACCTCCACGCTGGCCAGCATCGAGGTAGGTCGCAGGGCGGTGATGATCGCATCAGCGCAGAGAAGGGTTGGATCCACCACCGCCACTCCGGGCAGGCGAATCTCCAGCAGGGCGCCCAGATCGGCGCGATGGCTGCTGGAACGCACCACGATCTCCGCGCTGGGATTCAGTAGCCGTACTTGCAGGGCCGCCTCAAAGTTGATCGTGCTATCGGCGGTCAGAAGCAAAACGGCACTGGCGCGCTCGGCACCCGCCTGACGCAACACGTGGGCCAGGCGCATGTCACCGAAGGTGAGGGTTCCCGCCAGTCGGGATTCAAGCTCAGGTTCTCTCCAGTCGGGCTGCCGCAGATCGACGCCGTGCAGGGGTAGATCAAAGGCCAGCAGGCGCTTGAGGCAGGCCTGACCCAGGGCACCAAGGCCACAGACCAAGACCGGGGCAAGCTTCAGGCGATCATCGGGCAGGGCACTCAACGGCCACGGCCACCAAGTGCTGCGTTCATCCTCCCCCGGCAGGCCCTGGCGATCACCTGCTCCTCATCTGCCGCAATCACCATCACCTCGAAAGCGGAGAGCCAGCTCAGGGCCGACACCACTTCTTGCCTAAGGGCGTCATCGTGCTCGCCGATGCCGCCGGTGAAGGCGAGCACGTCGACGCCGCCGAGGCTGGCGGCCATGGCACCAATCTCCCGCAGCAGCCGGTGGCGGAAGACGGCGATGGCCAGCTGGGCTCCCCCGTGGCCAGCCGCTGCCGCTGCCCTGAGTTCCTGCATGCTGCTGCTGAGCTCGGAAAGAGCCAGCAAGCCGCTTTGGCCATTGAGGGCCTGGTCCAGCTCCTCTACCGACAGGCCCTGGCGCAGTTGATAGAGCAGCAAGCCGGGGTCGACAGAGCCGCAGCGGGTGGCCATCACCAGCCCCTCCAGCGGGGTGAAGCCCATGGTGGTGTCGATGCTGCGTCCCGCCTTGATGGCGCACAGGGAGCAGCCGGCGCCCAGGTGGCAGCTGATCAGCCGCAGGGGGGGCGCCGCAGCGGCCCTGGGGAAGCGGGCGGCGACCACCTCGGCGACGTGCTGGTGGCTGAGGCCATGGAAGCCGAAGCGCCGCAACCCCTGGCGGCGCCACTCGGCGGGGATGGCATAGGTGGCGGCCTCCGGCGGCAGGGTGGCGTGGAAGGAGGTATCGAAGCAGGCCCACTGCTCCAGCTCCGGCTGCTGGGCCGCCAGCCAGTGCATTACCCGCAGGGCCGGGCCATTATGCAGCGGAGCCAGGGGCACCAGTTCTGAAAAAGCCGCCAGCACAGACAGGTCCAGCCGCACGGGGGCGATGAAGCCCTCGCCACCATGCACCACCCGGTGGCCGGCCAAAACTATCGAGGCCTTCCAGGGTGCCAGGGCCGCCGGCAGCCAGTCATCGAGCACCGGCTCTGGGGCAGCTCCCTCGGCCATCGGACATGGCCGTTGCCCCTGCCAAAGCCGGCTGCCATCCTCATCCAGCAGGCAGGCCTTGAGGCTGGAACTGCCGGCATTGAGCACCAGCACCAGGCCAGCAGCCGGGGCTGCCGTTGTGGCCAGAACCGTCATCCGCGCTCGTTGATCGGCAGTGCCCAGCGCCAGTTGGTGATTTCTGGCGAGTCCATGCCATGGGTATGGGCATACTCCCGGTGGGAGAGGATCTGCTCCTGCATCCGCTCTTTGATATGGGCGGCGCGGGAGCCGAGGCGGGGCACGCGGTCGATCACATC
>JBILDB010000351.1:0-2910 GCA_044352805.1 Cyanobium sp. | reverse complement strand
GGGTGATTGGCCGTGCCTTCGCTGCCGGCATCGCTGAACTCCACACCCACAACCCCCGTGATTACGCCACGGATCGCTATCGCAAGGTCGATGATCTGCCCTACGGGGGCGGAGTGGGCATGGTGCTTAAGCCCGAGCCTGTTTTTGCTGCCTTTGAGGCGATTCCATCGCGGATGCGCCGCCGTGTCTTGCTGATGAGTCCCCAGGGTCAGCCCCTGGGGCAGGCAGATCTGCTGCGATGGGCCGAGAACTACGACCAGTTGGTGTTGCTCTGTGGCCATTACGAAGGCTTTGACGAGCGCATTCGAGGCCTTGCAGATGAGGAGGTCTCGCTGGGTGATTTTGTCCTGACCGGGGGTGAATTGCCTGCCATGACGGTGATCAATGGTGTTGTTCGCCAGTTGCCGGGCACGGTGGGCAAAGCGGCTTCGTTGCAACAGGAGAGCCATCGCGATGGCTTGCTGGAACATCCCCATTACACCCGCCCCGCCCTGTTTCGGGGCCAAGATGTGCCCGAAGTCCTACGCAGTGGCGATCATGGCGCCATTGAACGATGGCGCCAGCAGCAGAGCCAGGAGCGCACCCGTCTGCGTCGCCCCGACCTCTATGCCCGCTGGCTGGAGGGGGGCGCTGCCGAAGGGCCGGCCCGCCTGGAAGACTGGGCTATGTCGATGGCTTCCACAGGAACAACCATGGATCTGCGGATTGGTAACGGCTATGACATTCATCGCTTGGTGCAGGGTCGTCCCTTGATCCTCGGGGGCGTCCGCCTGGAGCATCCAGACGGCCTTGGGCTCGATGGCCATAGCGATGCGGATGTCCTGGTACATGCCTTGATGGATGCCCTGCTTGGGGCCCTTTCTCTCGGGGACATCGGTCGCCATTTCCCACCGGAAGACAACCGTTGGCAAGGGGCCGATAGCCTTGAACTGCTGCAGAAAGTGGTAGCTCTGGTGGCGGAGCGGGGTTGGCGCGTGGTGAATGTTGATGCGGTTGTGATTGCCGAACGTCCCCGACTCAGGCCCCACATCGACACCATGCGGGCGGCTATCGCGGCGGGTCTTGGGGTTGATCCGGAGCAGGTAGGGGTGAAGGCCACAACGAATGAGGGATTGGGACCTGAGGGGCGCGAAGAGGGTGTGGCTTGTCACGCCGTGGCTTTGCTGGCCAGGAGCTGAGCGATGACTTTCTCCCCGGGTTCTGGTGATTACGATTTAGATCTCGATCGTCGTCGCCGTCTGGGTTTGGTGGAGGCTGTGTGGGGCGAACACAAGAGCCCATCGCAGATCGCCTCCATCATCAAGGCGATGCGGGCCGCTGACGAGCTTGTTTTGGTAACCCGGGTATCTGAAGAGCAGGTTGCAGAGGTATTGACCTTGCTGGGGCCGGAAGGGGATGTGCTTGACGGGGTATGCCACCACCAGCAGGCCCGTTGTCTGACCCTTCCCGCTCTGCCGGTTCCTGACCCTGGGCTGGGGGCCGTGGCGATTCTGGGGGCAGGCAGCAGTGATCTAGCCGTGGCTTCAGAAGCTCATCTCGCCCTGGCCTGCCACGGGGTAGCCAGTGATCTGATCTTGGACGTGGGAGTGGCTGGCTTGCACCGCTTGCTCACCCGTCTCGATGAATTGGTGCGTTACCGCGTATTGATCGTTTGTGCCGGCATGGAGGGGGCATTGCCGACCGTGGTGGCGGGTTTGCTGCCCCAGCCGGTGATCGGCGTGCCCGTATCGGTGGGCTATGGCGTCAGCAAGGGTGGGCGGGCCGCCCTGCAGGGCATGCTTGCCAGTTGTGCCCCAGGCCTGACGGTGGTGAACATTGACAATGGTTATGGGGCCGCGATGGCGGCCCTCAGGATTCTTCAGGCCCCCAGGGGGGATGGGGGCTAAAAGCAGCCCAAATCGGGCAAATTCAGATCTACGGCCGCAACTCAGAGGTGTTGCATTTGCGGGTAGGCGGTCAGGAGATCCTCCTGGCTCAGTACTTCACCCCGACCTTCGGGCTGCCAGATGACCTCAAGGGCAAGGAGATCTTCCGAGCGCACCGAACCAAGACGCTGGAGCGATTCACGCAGATCTTCAGCTGTGCCGGTGCCCTTGAGATCCAGTTTGGATCGGCTCGCCACGAGCAGCGTCACAGCGATGAAATCACTGGTGGCATCGCTTTGGCCTGCGACCCCTGTGCTGGTTTCATTGTGGCGGCGACCTGAGACATTGGCCGTAAGTTCCCGTTCCAGTTTGCTGCGCTCCTGCATCGAGAGCCGGTTGAAGGTGGCTTCTGCGGAAGTAAATGGGATCTGGCCGACTTCGGAGTTGGCATAAACCCAGAGTTCGGGGTTACGCAACAACGAAAGGGTTGTCTCCTGGAGAACCCGCTGTAGACCGCTGCTGGTGGTCGTATCGGCGGTTTCAGCCATGCGCCGTAAATCGGTTTGCAGCACCTTGGCGGAGGCCAGCAGGCCCACCTGGACCGAGGCCACGGCAACACCGCTTGCCCCCAGGCTGTCCTGGCCATCCCGGCCAGGCAGGCTGGCCGCGCCACCGCTGCCCCGCAGGGAGTTGAGCATCAAGCCAACGACGGCCATCAGCACCAGGAAGGCGAGCAGACCGCTGCCACCGAAGCCGAAGATCGGCACAACGAAGGGAGCGCTATAACCACCGCCGTAGTAACCACCACCACCGTAATAACCACCGCCGCCGCCGTAGTAGCCGCCTCGGGGGTAGTACGTGCCGCGGGGATAGCCGCCACCAGAACCGCCGGAACGGCCACCATAACTTCGCGGCGCTGACGGAGCCGATCGGAAGCTGCCGCCCCCAATGCGTCCGCCGCTGGCCGCAAGACTGGCAGCGGGATGGGCAAGCAGCAAGGTGGTCACCAGCATTGGCACCACCATCAGGCCGGCAAGGCGCCGCA
>JBILDB010000350.1:0-2915 GCA_044352805.1 Cyanobium sp. | reverse complement strand
TGAATGGTCAGAGCCGGCGCCGTGTCTAGCCGGCCAAGGGCGCAGGCCAGCAGCACCGCCGCCAGTTCGGGGCCCAGCAGGGGCATCAGGGTTTCACATTCGGGATCGCCGAAACGGCAGTTGAATTCGATCACCTGGGCCCCCTTTTCGGTGAGCATCAGGCCGGCATAGATCACCCCCCTGTAGTCAATGCCCCGGGCCCGGAGAGCCTGCAAAATCGGCTCCAGCACCAGTAGGCGGGTCGCTTCAAGCCCTGCTGCGTCCAACAGCGGAGCCGGGGCGTAGGCCCCCATGCCCCCGGTGTTGGGGCCCGTATCCCCCTCGCCGATGCGCTTGTGGTCCTGGGCCGGCGGCAGCAGCACCAGCCGCTGGCCGTCGGTGAGGGCAAACACCGAAACCTCCGGCCCCTCAAGCCGTTCTTCCAGCACCAGGGAGGCCCCCGCCGCGCCGAAACGCCCCGCGAAGATCTCCTCGATCGCCGATCGGGTTTCCTCCAGGCTGGCCGCCACGGTCACGCCCTTGCCCGCAGCGAGGCCATCGGCCTTGACCACCAGAGGGATGCCTTGGGACTCAAGCACCGCCAGGGCTTGCTCGCGATCGCTGCAACTCCAGTGGCCGGCAGTGGCAACGCCGGCTTCGGCCATCAGTTGCTTGGCCCAAGCCTTACTGGCCTCCAACAAAGCGCCGTCGGCTCCGGGACCAAAAACCGGCAGCCCCGCCTGCCGCAACCGGTCGGCCAGACCGGCCGCCAGGGGAGCCTCAGGGCCCACCACCACCAGGTCGACCTGGTGGCTGAGGGCGGCTTCCTGGAGGGCGTCCCCATCGTTTTCGGCAATCGCCAGCGGTTGGCAGCCCGCAACGCTGGCAGTCCCCCCATTGCCGGGAGCCACCCACACCTGCTCCACTCCAGGACAGCGGGCAAGGGCCCAGCCGAGGGCATTTTCACGGCCGCCGCCGCCCACCACCAGAATCCGCCTTGGACCGCTGCTTGAGGAATGGGAATCAGACGCAACCGAAGACAGCATGGCTGGGCGGGGCGGGCCGAGGGGGGCCGATAGGTTGGGGCGGGCGCAGTACGCCACCATCACCCTGCCATTTTCCTTGACCGAGGCCCCCACCGTGGCCAAGCGCATGACCGCCGCCCTCCAGGTGCTGTTGGTTGGGGCGGCTATTCCCCTGTTGGGGGCCCGGCCCGTCTGGGCCCAGTTCTTGGCTGCGCCGCAGCCGCCTGAGCCGCTGGCGGTGGCGCCGATCGAAGCGGCCGCCTTTGCCGCACTGCTGCGCACGGGCACCCTGGCGGATCTGGACGTCGCCTGTGCCCAGGTGATGGCCCTGGAGGACCGGCCCCGCTTGCGTCAACTACAGCAGCGTCTGCTGGAGGTCGTGCCCTGGCCCCAGTCCCTTGATGAGGTGTTGATCAACGCCGATGTGCTGATCCGCTGCCGGGCCCCCCAGGCGGCTTTGTCGGTCCTGGACCGTTACGGCCCAGGACCCGGCCCCGGCCGGGTGCAATGGCTGCTGATGCAGTGGCGGGCCGCCAACAGCGCCCTTGACCATCGCCGCGCCGCCCTGGCCCTAGAGCGCCTCAGCGCCAACCAACCCGCCAGCCTCGCCGCCCAAACCCTGCCGTTGCAGCGCCGGGCCGATGGCACGGTGGTGACGCGGCCCACCCTGGACGTGTTGGCGGGCCATCTCGAATCCCGGGGATTTCAGCAGAGCGCGGCGGCGCTGCTGTTGACCGCTGCGACCCCAGGCCGACCCAGGGCCGAGCGGATGCAACAGGCCGTGGCCCTGCTGAAGGACCTGCCCCCCGAGCAGCGCGAAGAGCTACTGGAGACAGCGCTCAACGAGGCGGCGGCGGCGGGGGCCTGGGGGTTGGTAACGGAGTTGCTGGAGGCCCAGGCCGCCCTGCCCGGTAGCCGGGGACGGGAACGGCTGCTGCGTCTCAGTCCGCGGCTGGATGACGCCTACGGTGAATGGCGGTTGCGACGCTGGAATCCGGCCGATCCCCGCGTTCAGGAGCTGGAGCGCCAGCTGCGTGCACCCGATCCCCCCCTTGATTCTCGAGGGGCCCCACCGGCGCTTCTGCCGCCTTCGCGGCAGGGTTTGCCAGCCGCCACCCCCTGATGCCATGACTGTCGTGATTCCCGGACCTCTCCTGCACGAAGGCAAGGCCAAACGGGTCCATGCCACCGACCACCCCGATCTACTGGCGGTGGATTTCAAGGACGACGCCACCGCCTTCAACGCCGAGAAGCGGGCCAGCCTGGCGGGCAAGGGGTTATTGAACTGCCGCATTTCGGCCTTGGTATTCGAATACCTCAAAGATCGGGGGGTGCCAACCCATTACCTGGGGGTGCAAAACGGCCATTGGATGGTGGTGCGCTCCGTCAAGATCATTCCAATTGAGGTGGTGGTGCGCAACATCGCAGCCGGTTCCCTCTGCCGGCAAATGCCGATTGCACCGGCCACTCCCCTGGAGCCGCCCCTGCTGGACTTGTACTACAAAGACGACGGTCTGGGGGATCCGCTGCTGACCGAAGCCCGCCTCGAACGGTTGAACCTGCTTGGCCCCGGCCAGCGTCAGCAACTGGAAGCCCTGGCCATGCAGGTGAACCGGGAATTGAGGGCCCTGTTCGGATCGGTGGATCTGGAACTGGTGGATTTCAAGATCGAACTCGGGTTCACCAGTGACAACCGCCTGGTGGTGGCCGATGAGATCAGCCCTGACACCTGCCGTCTCTGGGACCGGCGTGTAGGGGAGGGCAACGACCGCATTTTGGATAAGGATCGTTTCCGCCAGGACCTCGGCGGGGTGGTCGAAGCCTACGGGGAGGTCCTCAAACGGGTCGAGGGGGTCTGTCCGGAACCCCTGGTTTATCGGTAAGGTCAGCCGGACTCGCGGCCTGGCCGCT
>JBILDB010000349.1:0-2929 GCA_044352805.1 Cyanobium sp. | reverse complement strand
ACAAGTGAGCCCTGAGTCGCGCGGAAGCATCGAAGAACTGCTCACGAAGCTGGTGGCCTACGGCGTTGAGCGTGGCGATAACCCCAACACCAAGGGGTACGACGACGCTGATTTCCTCCCCCAGGCAATTCGCGCAAAAGCCAAGGCCTGGGAGGAGGCTCCCCTGCTCGATGATCTGGCCGTCAGTGCCGGTTACCGGGCGTCTTTGCTCA
Source organism: Cyanobium sp. (assembly GCA_044352805.1). Classification (GTDB taxonomy): domain Bacteria; phylum Cyanobacteriota; class Cyanobacteriia; order PCC-6307; family Cyanobiaceae; genus Cyanobium. Next base: position 2,717 of record JBILDB010000349.1, on the reverse strand, counting down.
ACCTGGGCCTGGTGGGCATCCGCTACGAACATCTGGAGGCCCACATCAACAAGAGCGGAGCCAGCCTTGCTGCGGGTCTGGGCTTGACCAAAGAACAGCTGGCCTACGTGTGCCGTTGCCTCTTGGATGAAATGCGGCGCAGAGGGGCACTCTCGCGAGCGATGCTCAGCCATCACCCCGCCAGCCCCAGCTGCCCTGAGGAGTTTCGAGGGCCTGCGGATTGGGAGCGCCGCATCAAGAACCCCTGCGGCTACGCCTGTGATGCGGAAGGCGAGCCGCTGGCCTATCAGGAAGACGCGGAGGCTCCCGCGGGAATCTCCAAGCTGAACGCTTGGCGTCGTCCCAAGGCTGGTGGGAGGGGGCCAAGTCTTGAGCGGAAGCTGCGGCATCTGGTGAGCCGATTTGGTGGACCAGAGCCCAATGAAGAAGTGATGGTGGAGCTGCTGGTGCTGCTCACCAAGGGGCCCAGGTTGATCCACGCCCAGCAGCTGCATGGGCACCGGCAAGCTCGCCGTCTGCTTCAGGTGAACGGGGATGTGGTGAGCCTGGAGCTCGTGGCTGCAAAAGACCGGCGTCGTTGCTCAATCTGCAATGTACGTATGCCCTGGGCGCCAATCGGCAGTCCCTGTCCAAGTTGTCACGGGGTGCTGGACGCCTGGCCAGAAGAGGAGATTCAGCGCAATCGCTATGTGCAGCGGATCGAGAAAACTGATTTGATGCCTCTTGCAGCTGGCGAGCACACAGCACAGATCACCGGAGACGACCGAATTGCCCTTGAAGAAGACTTCAAGGCCCCACCACCGGGGTTCAGCCCACCTCCTGGCTGGACAGGCATGAAAAAGCGAGGATCCACCAACGTGCTCGCCTGCTCACCCACCCTTGAGATGGGCATCGATGTGGGCGGCCTGGACGCGGTGGTGATGCGCAACATCCCTCCACGGCCTGACAACTACGCCCAGAGGGGAGGCCGGGCAGGCCGCCGCTCGCGGGTTGGCATCGTGGTCGGCTATGCACGCAGCACTCCCCATGACGGCTATTTCTTCGATAAGCCAACTGAGATGATTGCCGGCGAAGTGCCGGCTCCAGGGGTTGGGCTTGGCAATCGGGACGTGCTGCTGCGCCACCTGCACGCCATCGCATTTGGAGCGGCCAATCCAGGGCTTGCAGGACGGATGGCGGAATACATCAACATCCAGGGCGAAATCAATCAAGAGAAAGTTGATGAGCTGATTACGGCTGTCGTCGAGCAGTTCCCTCACGCCATTCAGCTCGCCATGGATGCGTGGGGAGCTGATGTTCTTGTACCTGCTGGGCTGGGAACCTCAGAGGCCCTGGCCGCAGCACTCGAGCAGCTTCCTGATCGCGTGCGGGACCTTTTCGATCGTGTGCGCTATCAGATCCTGAAACTGCAGGAGACGATCGATCTTTGGAATCAATTTGGCAAGGGTGATCGTTCGGCCACCCACGCCATGGATCTCAAGCGGAAGATCCTCGGCATTCGGGATGATCGATTTGATAGCGATGCGGATGATCGGGGCAGTGGCCATCCCATGCGTCGCTTTGCTGAGTTCGGGATTCTCCCAGGCTATGAGTTCCCATCCGCACCATGCACCTTGAGGCTCTGGGGGGATGAACACGAGGAAGACAACATCACCGTGGCCAGGCGCTTCGGGATTGCCCAGTACCAACCGGAAGCTCCGGTTCATGCCCGCGGCCATCGTTGGCGGGTTGTGGGGCTGGATCTTGCGTCTCCTTGGAATCCCAAGACAACGGAACCTGACTGGGTCTATGTGCGCTGCAAGGATTGCGATCTCCGCTACGAAGGCCAATCACCGAGCTGCCCTAGATGTGGTTCCACTGAAACTGTGGGCGGCGGCACTGGCTACCCGGGCCACAGCTTTGGTGGCTTCCTGGCGGTACGTGACGACAACCCCGTCTTGCAGGAGGAAGACCGCTTCTCCATCGGCTCTCTTGTCTCTTGCCACCCGCAACGCAATGGGCGCGTCAAGGCCCGGCGGAAATTGGCGACGGGTTGGATCGCGGAACTCCGGGCGGAAGAGACCATCCGCTGGGTCAACGAATCCAAGCCACCCACAGCTGCAGACCAACGGGATGGCAAGCCTTCGCTTCATGACCAAGCTCGTGGCTTCTATCTCTGCCCAAGCTGTGGCCGGAATCTCAAGCTCCCCGAGGACGAACCCAGCAAAACAGGGCGTCGCAAAACCCGGAAGGCCACTGGACCTGACCCCTACGGTCACGCCCCCAGCTGCCAACGCAGCGGTCAGCCACCCAAGCCCGTAGCGATCACAACCGAGTCACCGGCAACGACGCTTCGAATCACGGTCGTCCTGCCTCGCAACTTTGAGGACGAGGACTACAAGCGCTGGGGCTACTCGCTTGGCTTTGCTCTGCGCACTGGCCTGCGTCAGCTCTACATGCTCGATGGCCCTGAGATCGACTTTGAGCTGGAACCCATGTGGGAACAGCGTCGATCAGGAGAAAGTCGCAAATTCGGAGCACTCACCTTCATTGATGCCGCCGTCGGTGGGAGCGGCTTCCTGGAGCGCTGCGTCGATGACATGCATCGGGTCGCCGAACGCGCCATCGAGCACCTCGATCATCCCAACTGCGAATCTGAGTGTTACCGCTGTCTGAAGACCTATACCAATCAACGTCACCACGAGCATCTCTCCTGGCCTCACATCATGCCCGATCTG
>JBILDB010000062.1:0-9642 GCA_044352805.1 Cyanobium sp. | reverse complement strand
CGAAGGCCGCCGCCAGGGCCCTATCGGTTGGATCCTGCTGCAGGGCCAACATCAACCCATAGGCCCCCGCCACGCCGATCAAGGGTGCCCCCCGCACCACCATCGTGCTGATCGCCTCGGCCGCCTGCTCCACGGTGGCCAGGGAGCGGGTTTCAAAGCGATGGGGTAACAGGGTCTGGTCGATCACCCCGACCGACCTTCCCCCCTCCTCCAACCAGATCGTCCGCCAGGCCTTGCCGTCGATGTTCATGGTCGGTGGCGGGAACGGGGCCCAAAAGGAAACTCTGGCCAGAAGAGTATCCCGCCCCAAGATGGCGTTAGCTCCTGCCCCAAGGCCCATGGCCAGCACCCCGCCTGAACCCGTAGATGTGGTGGTGGTCGGCGCCGGCCTCTCGGGGCTGGTGGCGGCCCACCGGTTGCAGGGCCAGGGCCTGCGGGTGCGACTGCTTGAGGCCCGAGAACGGGTCGGTGGTCGCCTGGTCACTGCCACCACCGCCTCCGGTGCCACGGTCGATCTGGGGGGCCAGTGGGGCGGCGCCAGCCATCACCGCTTTGCCGCCCTGGTGCAGGAGCTGGGCCTGGCCACCTTCCCAAGCAATTACGACGGCCTCGGCCTCTTCCATTGGCAAGGCAAGGCCTGCAGTGCCCCCATAGCCAGTGACCTACGCCAAAGCTTCCTGTTTTTCGAGCCGGATGCCCTGCCCTTGGATCGGGCCGCCCTCGACGCAGCCCGCCATCTCAAGGAGGACTTCGATGGCTTGGTGGCTCAGGTCCCACCGCTGGCCCCCTGGAGCCTGGATGCTGCCGAACTGCTTGATCGCCAGACAATCGCCAGCTGGATAGAGGCCCGCAGCAACCTCCCCATCGCCCAGCTGCCCCTGCGCTGGTTGGCCCTGGTGGGGGGATCAGGGGGCTTTGATCCGGCGGAGAGCTCGATCCTGCACCTGGCCTGGACCCAGGCCGTGGCACCCCAGGAAGAAAACCCGGAAAGTTGGTTGGTCCACGGCGGCATGGGGCAGGTGCCCCAACGCCTGGCCCAACACCTGGGCGAATCGGTCGTGCAAAAGTGCAATCCCGTCGTCGCCATCAGCCAGGACGCCAGCGGTGTGAGGGTGCAAGGGGCCGATGGCCGCTGCCATCAGGCCGCCGTGGCCATCGTGGCCATTCCGCCGCCGCTGCGCAGCGGCATTCGCTTCGAACCGGACCTGCCCCCAGAGCAGCGAGCCCTGCTGCAGCGCTCGCCGATGGGCTGCATGGCCAAGTGGCTGGCCGTTTACCCAAAACCCTTTTGGCGCGAATGGGGCCAGAACGGTCTGGCCCTTGGTGATCTGCCCTGGTTGGATTTGGTCGCCGACAGTTCGCCCCCCTGCGGCTCCCCGGCCATTTTGGCGGGCTTCGTGGCTGGCCCTCGGGCCATCCGCCTGGGCCAGCTGGCCCCAGCCCAAAGGCGGGCGGCCGTCCTGGCGGACCTGGAGGCCTGTTGGGGCCCGGAAGCGGCCCGCCCCCTCGATTTGATCGAACAGGACTGGACCCAGGAGAGCTGGAGCACTGGCGCCTTCACCACCTACCTGAGCCCAGGGGCTTGGACTGGCTTTGGCACAGCCTGGCGCCAAGGCCACGGTCGGGTGCTCTGGGCGGGCACCGAAATGGCAACCCACTGGCCCGGCTACGGAGAGGGAGCCATCCTGGCCGGCGAAGAGGCGGCCGATCAGGCCCTGACCCTGGTGGACTAAATCAACCATGGGGCCTGCGCTACAGCCACCTTGGGGGCCTTGCTGAGCCACCCGAAATTGCCGCTCACCCAGGGCGTCCCTGGGTCAGTCAGTCTTATCCCCAGCTTGAATGCGGCCATGCGGCACGTTCTTGAGGAGGCCCTTCTCGCCTATTGATACCCGGGTTGGCGACCCGCTGGTGGAACGGCGCCGGGCCAGGAAGGCCAGCAACACACCAGTCCCCCCCAGGCCCAGGATGGCCAGCAGCGACGGCCATGGCGACCACTCCTGAGCGGATTTAGCCCCAGCCCCTGGCGACCTCGCCGCCGCTGCATCCTGTGGCTGGACCCCAGGGGGAAAGCCACCAGACGGCAGAGCATCGGGAGGTATCGCCCCAGGCCCAGGTCTCCCGACACCGGGTGGCATGGCGCCTGGAGGCATGGCACCTGGAGGCATCATTCCCGGTGGCATCATTCCCGGTGGCACAGCCCCTGGAGGGAGCATCCCAGGGGGAACGGCGCCAGGGGATGACATCATCCCCTCTGGCATGGGCGTACCATTGGGCCCCTGCCCGAGCCGTTGTTGGGGCCGAGCAGCTGGCGGCACCCCACCTGGACTTCTCTGACCGCCCCTCCGCCTCGGATCCATCTGATAACCACCGTCTGCCTGGGGAGCCATCCCTGGCAGGAATGGATTTATTCCAGCCCCTGGTCCTCTCGGCGCCAGGCGGCCCGACGAGGTGCCTGAGGAAGAGGGGGATGCAGTCGGCCTGGGACTCGTGGAGCCCTCGGGCTGCCACAAAATCAAAGGTTCGACCAACACCTTGGGGGCCAAGCCTGCCGGGGCCGATCGGGCCGGGGGCGCTGCGACCCCCAAACCTTCGATCGGCACCGCCCCTGACTTTGCAGGGGGAGTAGCTGGAACCACGCTGGGGGTCCCCACCTCCGACGCAGCCCCCCTAGGGGACTGGGGTTGACGAGGTTCTACACCTGTGACGGGAGCTGGCGGTGGTTTTGGTGAAGCTGTCTGGGCCAGGACCGGTGCAGCCAGCAAGGCCATCACCGCCGCAGCCCCAAGGGTGATCGGCAGGTTTTGGCCCATGGTTGTCCTGAAGGTTTGCAGCAAGAACCTAGCCACCAAAGCTCAAGGTCACTCCACAGGTCGCCGGCGGGCGGGGCTTGCCCAAGACCATCAGGCGTGCTCCCTGAGGAAGCCGATGGCTCCGACCAGCTCATCAGCGAAATGGTCGATTTCCGCCTCCGTTGTGGTGAAGGCCAGACTGGCCCGGGCCGAGCCAGATAGACCGTAATGCCGATGCAACGGCTGGGTGCAGTGGTGGCCGCTGCGAATGCAAATGCCCGCCGAATCCAGCAGGGCGGCGAGGTCGTTAGCATGTAACCCCTCCACCGCAAAGGCAGCCAGGGCACCGCGATCGGGCTGTTGTTCGGGGGTCGGGCCAAGTATTCGCAACCCCTCGATCGCCTGCAGCCTCGCAAAAAGCCTGCGGGTCAAGTGCTGCTCCCAGGCATGGATCCGATCCATTCCCAGGGCAGAGAGATAGTCCAGGGCGGCCCCCATGCCGATGGCCTCGCCAATGGCCGGAGTGCCGGCCTCGAACTTATGGGGTAATTCGGCCCAGGTGCAGCGATCCAAAAATACGTCTTGAATCATCTCGCCACCGCCTAGAAACGGGGGCATGGACTCCAGCAGCGCCTCCCGGGCCCAGAGGAATCCCATGCCGGTTGGGCCGCAAAGCTTGTGGGACGAACCCACCAAAAAATCACAGTCGAGCTGGGCAACCGAAAGGCTCTGGTGGGGCAGGCTCTGGCAGGCGTCCACCAAAATCAAGGCACCGGCGCTGTGGGCCAGTTCGGCGAGGCGGGCCACCGGATTCAAGGCCCCGAGGGTATTGCTGACATGCACCACGCTCACCAGCCGGGTGCGCTCGTTCAGCTTGCTGATCCAATCGTCAACATCCAGCTCGCCGCTCTCTGTTACTCCTGCATGGCGAAGAACACAGCCGGTGCGCTGGGCAAGCAACTGCCAGGGGACGAGATTGCTGTGGTGCTCCATCAAGGTGAGCAAAACCTCGTCGCCTTCCCGCAAAAAGGCATCCCCCCAGCTGCGGGCCACCAGATTGATCGCCTCGCTGGCGTTGCGGGTATAAACAATCTCACGGGGAGTGGTGGCACCGATGAAACGGGCGACCGACTCCCGAGCCCCCTCAAAGGCCTCGGTAGCCCTCACACTCAGTTGGTGGGCCCCCCGGTGCACGTTGGCGTTGTCGTGGCCGTAGTAATGGCTGAGGGCAGTTAGGACTTGGCGCGGCTTTTGGCTGGTGGCGGCGAAATCGAGATAAATAAGGGGCTCGCCAAGACAGGCGATCTGGTCCAAGAGCGGAAAATCAGGCCGGGTCAGAACTGCCAGGTCTTCAACGGCGAGCGCCGGAGCATCGGGAGCAGCCCCTAGAGGGGAGGGAACCGCAGCGGCTGGCAGTGACATCTGGGGCTCGGTGGAACTAACCATGGTCATCGGGGCCGGGCCGTGCCCAGCAGGGCAGGGGCAGGCTTCCAAAGGGATGCCGACTCCGGCAAACTGGTCAGGATCTCATCACAAAACCCTGCCAGCAGTAAGCGCGCAGCCTGGTCGGCACCAAGGCCACGACTGCGGAGATAAAAGAGTTCTTCTTGCTGCAACCGGGTCACGGTGGCCCCGTGGGTACAGCGCACGTCATCGGCGACGATCTCCAGCTGGGGAATCGCGTCCACCCTGGCCCGGTCTGAGAGCAGCAGGTTGCGACTCAACTGGGATGCATTTGTGCGCTGGGCCGCCTGGGGCACCTGCACCGCCCCATGGAAAACACTGCGCCCGGCATCATCGACCACAGCTTTCTGTAATTGGTCAAGCTGACCGTCCGGGCCTTCAAAACGCACAAGGCTATGGAGGTCGGCGATCTGCCGATCGCGCGCCACCTGCAAGCCCCGCAGCCGTGTGGCCGCAGCCCCCTGAACTTGGGTGATAGCGGGCTCCAGGCGCACCAAACCCCAACCGCCCGCAACCGTTGTCAGGTCCAGTTCGCTGGCGGGGGCCTGGGAGACAGCCAGATGGGCGAGCAGACAACTCGCATCCGTGCCCTGGGCCAGGACGCCATGGCGCAGCCGGGCCCGAGGTTCAAGCTGGGCTTCTACCACCACGGTGGTGAGGCTGGGGCCAGCAGCCCGATGCACCTGTAACAATTCCAGACTGGCGTCCTCCTCCAACAGCAACAGCAGTCTCAGGGGCCTCACGCCGGTCCCATGACCGCAATCACTGACCAACTCCAGAGGCAAGGAAACCGGCCCCCGCACCCGCAAGGCCAACACCTGATCGGCAAGGGCAGCAGTGAAGCGCACCAACCAGGAGTCTGCGGTGCCGGCAGCCTGAAGCACTTTTCCCAGAAGGGCGTCCTGGACCCCGGTTTCCAATCGAGTAACTCCTTCCGGCAGATCCACCCCAGACAGAGGATCACGATCACCGTCCCAGTACAGCCTCAAGACCTCGCTGTCAGGGGGGTGGTCCGCCGCGAGCGCCGGGTCCGGCGCTGGCAACACCTGGGGGGGCACGGCGAACAGGGGGGCCAGTCTCGTAAACCGCCAGGCCTCCTGACGGGTGGGGGGCGGACCTGCGCGCCGGATATAATCAAGGGCTGCAGCCCGACCCTTATCCAGGCCCCCGGCGGATTCGCCAACAGCGGCGGGCAGGGATGGCTCAAATACCCGCAAAACAGATTCCAGCCAAGCCGCTGAGGCCGATCCGGGAGCCGATACAGTCGCCATTGCAAGAGATGCCATTTCAGAACACCTCCAGGGGCGGTGCAATTGCATCGACCAGAGTTGAGGAAGCAAGTCCCTCGTCAACCCAATCGTAACCACGACGCTCGAGTTCCAGGGCCAGCTCCTTGCCGCCGGTGCGCAGGATGCGGCCAGCAGCCATGACGTGGACGTAATCAGGGGTTATTTCATCAAGCAGCCGCTGGTAATGGGTAATTAGCAGAATGCAGTTCTCGGGCGTGGCCAATTGGTTGACACCGGCCGAGACAATGCGCAGCGCATCGATATCAAGTCCAGAATCGGTCTCATCAAGGATTGCGACCAGGGGATCCAGTAGGGCCATCTGCAGAATTTCGTTGCGTTTTTTTTCACCACCTGAAAAGCCCTCATTAACACTGCGTTCCAAGAAGGCCGGATCCATCTGAACCACCTTCAGTCGTTGACGAACCAGATCTTCAAAGGCGAAGGTGTCGAGATCTTCGGCCCCTTGGGCCACGCGGCGGGCATTGGTGGCTACCCTTAAAAACTCAAGGTTGCTCACCCCAGGAATCTCGACGGGATATTGGAAGCCCAAGAAGACACCTGCGCGGGCCCTCTCCTCCGGCGCCAGAGCCAGCAAATCCTCTCCTCTGTAGAGAACCGTTCCCGCTGTAACGGTGTAAGCCGGATGGCCTGCCAAAAGTTTGGAGAGGGTACTTTTGCCGCTGCCATTGCGACCCATTACTGCATGAATCTCGCCGGCCCGCAGGGTGAGATCGACTCCTTTAAGGATGGGTTGATCCCCCACCGTGGCGTGGAGATTTTGGATCTCAAGTAGAACGGGAGCGTTGGGTCGGATCACGGGATGCAAAAACAGATCAAGAGCTGAACAACGAATAAGGCAGGCACAAAGATGCCAAAATTGTGGGCAAGGTCGTAAGCCCTACCCGACGGAGCCCTCAAGCTTGAGGGCGAGGAGTTTATCGGCTTCAGCGGCAAATTCCATGGGCAGCTGGTTAAAGACATCGCGACAAAAACCACTCACCATCATTGAAACGGATTCCTCCAAGCCAATGCCGCGACTCTGGAGATAGAAGAGCTGATCTTCCGAAATGCGACAGGTACTGGCTTCGTGCTCAATACTGGCGTCAGGCTGTTGGGATCTCAGGTAAGGGAAGGTATTGGCGGCGGCCTTATCGCCAATCAGCATCGAATCACACTGGCTGTAATTTCTTGCCCCTACCGCCTTGGGACCGATCTGAACCAATCCGCGGTAGCTATTACTAGAGCCGCCGGCACTAATGCCCTTGCTGATGATGGTTGAGCGGGTGCCGGGAGCAACATGAATCATTTTAGTTCCGGTATCAGCCTGCTGCAGGTTATTAGTGAGGGCTACGGAATAGAATTCCCCACTGGAGTCTTCACCCTGCAAGACGCAGCTTGGATATTTCCAAGTAATTGCCGACCCCGTTTCCACCTGGGTCCAACTGATGTGACTGCGGGCGCCACGACACTGGCCACGCTTGGTGACAAAATTATAAATACCTCCGACGCCTTTATCGTCACCTGCATACCAATTTTGAACCGTAGAATATTTAATATTAGCATCATCAAGTGCCACCAATTCAACTACAGCTGCGTGGAGTTGATTGGTGTCAAACATCGGCGCGGTGCAGCCCTCAAGATAACTGACACTGGCGGCTTCTTCCGCGACAATCAATGTGCGTTCAAACTGACCAGTATCACCTGAGTTAATCCGAAAATAGGTGGAAAGTTCCATGGGACAAGAAACGCCCTTGGGTATAAAAACAAACGAACCATCACTGAACACCGCCGAATTAAGAGCTGCAAAAAAGTTGTCATTACTTGGCACCACGGTGCCTAAATAACGCTCTATCAAGTCAGGATAATCCTTAACTGCTTCACTGATTGAGCAAAAAATAACACCATGTTCAGCTAATTTTTCTCGATAGGTTGTAGCGATAGAAACGCTATCAAAGACTGCATCTACCGCAACATTGCTCAGGCGCTTCTGCTCGCTTAAAGGTATTCCCAGTTTATCAAAAGTCTCTAACAGTTTCGGGTCCACCTCATCCAGACTGGCCTTCTTGACTTGCTGCTTAGGAGCAGCATAATAAATCATCTCCTGGTAATCAATCGGACCATGGCCCAAAGCGGCCCAGTCTGGCTCTTCCATCTGCAGCCACTGGGCATAGGCCTTGAGCCGGAAATTCAGAAGGAAGGCAGGCTCCTGCTTTTTGGCTGAAATCAGCCGCACCACGTCTTCATCGAGGCCCTTGGCGATCTTTTCAGTCTCTATATCGGTGACAAAGCCGTAACGGTACGGCTGACTCACCAAATCTCCAACAGAAGCGGTGCTGGTCATGGTGGTGGGGGGGGTCAACCGCTGGTCAGAGCCTTGACCTCAGCAAGGCTGATGGTCTGCTGATCACCGCGGAAAGGATTGTCTTCGGTCAGAAAAAGCATGCAATGGCATTCCTTGCGCTCGCGCATGGGCACGCAAGGGCAGTTCCAAAAGGCCTGGGCCACCTCGGCCTTTTTGTCCTCGTAATGGCGACAGGGACACAGCGCCCCGCCCAGCTCATCTTTGTTTCGGGCCAATCCCTCGAGCACAACAGCGGTGACGCCTGGATCACTGCAGAAATAGGTGCCGGTGCGCTGGGCATAGGTTTCGGCAAAACGACGGATCACCTCCAAACTGTTATCAGTTCCGCCCGTACCTGTGGTGCTGCTGGGGTCCGTGGGAACAGAAGCGTCGGAAGCAGGCACGGCAAACAAAAGCGAGGACAGGGATAGGGGCTGAAGGAACGGCAAAAATTAGCCGCTTAGACTTGCGAAACCCCAAAGTTTCGTAAGTCAACAGCTTAGGGCACCGGGGCCAGGAGCTGAGGCCTTCGCTTCATTAAGGGCCATTCTGCTCCCTGGAGGAGGTGATCGGGGTCTGAGGGGCCTCCAACGAAGCGTCAAAATGCGTGGCATGGTGGTTAGGCAATGTGCCTGCCATGGAGCCCCAACCCCGCAACCGTTCCAGCGTCACCGCCGAGGCACCTCCCACCCGGGAAGCAGTCCTGGCTGTGCTGATGCGCCAAGGGGAGTGCACCGCCGCTGAACTCGCCGAGCAACTTGCGGTTTCCGTCCAGGTGATGCGGCGCCACCTGCGTGGCCTTGAGGAAGATCAGCTAGTCGAAGCCAGTAGCTCCCAAGTCGGTCCGGGCCGTCCAAGCAATCGCTGGAGGCTCACGGTGGCCGGGCATGGCTGCTTCCCCGATGGCAATGAGGCCTTTGCTTTGGGCCTGCTCAAGTCCATGGCGGCCACCTTGCCCCCCGAAACCCAGGCAGTGCTGCTGCAGCAGCAGGCCGTTGTCAAAGCGGCCACCTATCGCCATCAGATCGGAGAGGGGCCCCTGCAGCAGCGACTGCAGCGCCTTGCAGAACTGCGCTGTAGCGAGGGCTATGTCACCGATTTCCACCGCGAGCCTTCCGACACCTTCCCCCCCGATAGCCCAAACCAAGCCTGGCTGATCAGCGAGCACCATTGCTCAGTGATGCGTATCGCGGAAGCATTCCCGGTGATCTGCGATCAGGAACTTTTGCTGATTCGTCAGACCTTCCCCGATTGTGAAGTCGAAAGGATCCACTGGCGACTGGAAGCTGGCCACGCCTGTGGCTTCCGGCTCATGCCCCTGGCCGAGACCCCTGCGGCTACACCTAAACACTCCCAACCATAGTGTTAAGCATCGACGAGCAGCACTGGATCGAAAGTCTCAGCCTGGCCTCCAAGGAGGAACATCAGCTACGACTGCTGGCCCACGGACTGCGAACCCTCCAGACCATCGCCTCTCGCCATCAAGGCGAATCACCGTCTAGCGCCACCATCGAATCCTGGGTCCTGGGACAGCCCCAGATCGCCGAAGATCCCGGTTTTGCCCAAGCTTTTGTCCGCGAACTAGTTGGGCTTGGCGCCCTGTTAGATCGGCTCGCCACGAAGCGATCTACAACACCCCTGAGCCTCGAACTGGCCGATCTGCTGATCTGGATCGAAGCGCACCGATCCCCTAGCCCAAACCTCGCTGAGCCAGACCCTGGCTGCGATCATCGTATTCGAATCTCCGCGCCGTCCC
>JBILDB010000348.1:0-2955 GCA_044352805.1 Cyanobium sp. | reverse complement strand
AACGGCGTGCCTTACTCAACACGATTCGCTACGCCGAAGGCACCTGGATCGGAGGCAGTCAGGAGGGCTATCGGATGTTGTTTGGCGGCGGTCGTTTCGATCGCCTCGACCGCCATCCCGAAATTGTTGTGCAACTGGAATACACCAGTGCGGCTGCGGGCGCTTACCAATTTATGCCCGCCACTTGGCGAGAGGCGTCCATCAAACTAGGTCTCAATGACTTCGGGCCAGCCAGCCAGGACCAGGCAGCCCTCTACCTGATGCAAAAACGAGGTGCCCTGGAAACCTTCGATCGCCGCGGCCTCAACATTGAGGTGCTCAACCGCCTATCGCCAGAATGGGCCTCCCTGCCAGCCAGCCATGGCGGCAGCTTCTATGGCCAACCGGTTAAGGATGCCGATGAGCTGAAGGATTTCTATTTGGCCGAGCTCCAGCGCCAAAAACGCCTCACTGCAGAGGGTCCTTCGGCCGCCTGAGGGCCTGCTGCTCAGGGTTCGAGATACACCACCCGCCCCCGTTCGTCATTGCCCACGTGCAGCAAATCGGCCTCCAGCAGCCGCTGAATCTCCTTGGTGATGGACGCACTGCTCTGGCCTGGAAGCAGATCCACCTCCAGCAAGGCGTCATTGAGGGTGAAGCCCCCGGGAGTCCTCTGACGGGCTAGCTGCAGCAACTGCTTCTCCAGGGAGGGCAGCACGGGCAGATTTTGGCGCCCTGGTTCTTGCTGTACTTGCTGCAGAAGCAAATCCTGATTGGCCTGCTCAACCATCCCGGGTATCAGGAACAGGTCGATCAACTGGCCGATGCCCAGCAGGCCGAAGCTCACCAACCAGAGGGCGCCACTGCGCGGTTTGCTGCAATAGAAGCGATGCAGGCCGTGAAGACCGGGCAAGCCAAGCGGTACGGCCAAGAAGGCCATCGCCCACAGGAGGTAGGCCAGCCCAACGCTGCGGCGCTCGTGCAGCAGGACCGCCAGAACCGTGGATGGAGAGGGCAGGCGATGGGTCAAGTGGGCGTTGCGGCCTGAGTAAGGATTCTCCTGTTTAGGATCGTTGTTTAGCGTTTCGGATTCCCGTGCCTGCAGCCGCCTCGACCAGCAGCAGCGCCAACCTGGCAGCGGCCCGGAGCTCCACTGCTGCGGCCGCTGGCTCAGGCCTTGATGCGGCGGGCCTGGCCGGCCTAGACCAGGCTGGGGACGCAGTGCCGTTGGTCCTGCCGAAAACGAGTGAGAGTCCCGAACTGCTGCGCATCCGCCACTCCATGAGCCACGTACTGGCCATGGCGGTGCAAAAGCTGTTTCCCAGGGCCCAGGTAACCATCGGCCCCTGGACTGAGAACGGTTTTTACTATGACTTCGACGCCCCCGAGCCCTTCAGCGAGGCCGATCTCAAAGCCATCAAGAAAGAGATGGTGCGGATCATCGCCAAGAAACTGCCGCTTGAGCGCATTGAGGTGAGCCGGCAAGACGCCGAGGAGCGCATCCGCGGCCAGAACGAGCCCTACAAACTGGAGATTCTGGCGGGGCTCCAGGATCCCATCACCCTCTACACCCTCGGCGAGGAATGGTGGGATCTGTGTGCCGGCCCCCATGTGGCCAACACCAGTGAGCTCAACCCCAAGGCCTTTGAGCTGGAAAGTGTGGCCGGGGCCTACTGGCGCGGCGATGAGAAGAAGGCCCAACTGCAACGCATTTATGGAACGGCCTGGCAGACCCCAGAACAGCTGGCCGAATACAAGCGCCGCAAGGAAGAGGCCCTGCGCCGGGACCATCGCCGCATCGGCACCGATCTGGACCTGTTCTCGATTGAGGACGAGGCCGGGGCCGGCCTGGTGTTCTGGCATCCGCGCGGTGCCCGCATGCGCTTGCTGATCGAGGACTACTGGCGAAGCGCCCATTTCGAGGACGGCTACGAGCTGCTCTACACCCCCCACGTTGCCGATATTGACCTGTGGAAGACCTCAGGCCATCTCGACTTCTACCGGGAGAGCATGTTCGGCCCCATGCAGGTGGATGAGCGCGAGTTCCAGCTCAAACCGATGAACTGCCCCTTCCATGTGCTCACCTATGCCAACCGGTTGCGCTCCTACCGCGAACTACCGATCCGCTGGGCCGAGCTGGGCACCGTCTATCGCTACGAACGGCCGGGGGTGATGCACGGCCTGATGCGGGTACGGGGATTCACCCAAGACGACGCCCACGTCTTTTGCCTGCCCGAGCAGATCGGCGATGAGATCTTGCGGGTGCTCAACCTGACCGAACGCATTCTTTCGGCCTTTGACTTTCGTCATTACCAAATCCACCTGTCCACCCGCCCAGAGTCCTCGATCGGCGAAGATGCCGTCTGGGATCTGGCGACCCAGGGACTGATCGAAGCGCTGGATCGCAAGGGATGGGCCTACAAAATCGACGAGGGGGGCGGAGCCTTCTACGGCCCCAAGATCGACCTGAAGATCGAAGACGCGATTGGCCGTTTGTGGCAGTGTTCCACCATCCAACTCGACTTCAATCTGCCCGAACGCTTCGACCTCGAATACGTGGCCGCCGATGGCACCCGCCAGCGACCGATCATGATCCACCGCGCCATCTTCGGCTCGCTGGAAAGGTTCTTCGGGATCATGACCGAGAATTATGCGGGTGATTTTCCCTTTTGGCTGGCGGCTGAGCAGATCCGCTTGCTGCCCGTGACCGATGACGTGCGCCCCTGGGCCGAAGCCCTGCAATCCCAGTTGGCCGCCGCTGGGGTGCGGGCCAGCGTCGATCGCAGCGCTGACCGGCTGGGCAAAATGATTCGCACTGGCGAACAACAAAAGATTCCCGTGCTGGCCGTGATTGGCGAACGGGAGGCCGAAGCGGGTGGGGCCAGCCTGCGCAGCCGCCGCGAAGGGGACCTGGGGTTGGTGCAGGCCCAAGCCTTGATCCAGGCCGCCGTCGCCGCCAACCAGGCCCGCGCCGCT
>JBILDB010000347.1:0-2963 GCA_044352805.1 Cyanobium sp. | reverse complement strand
CGGGGGGGGCGACAGGTAGCTGGGGGGGGCCGCCGGCAGGGGACTGGGGGGGGCTGGAGACGGCCATCGGCACGGGGGTGACGGCAGCGAACCTAGGTGGTGGCCTGCGGTTTGACTCCTTGGACCAGGCTCACCAGGCCAACTAAGCGGATCTGTGCGGCGGTGTCACAGACCGGAGGGCGGCCAGTTCGGCGTGGGCACCGTCATTGCGGTGCACCAGCAGGATCGCCACCACGGCGATCGCCTAGCAGACCCAAGTGGCATGGCCCGCTGTGGGGGTTGTCGCGGGGATGTTGATCACCGCTGTGAGGGTTAGTCCTACGGTGGCCACGGCCTGGGCGGTGAAGGTGAGCGTGCCGAGACGGCGGTTCAGCCCAGGGGTGTGAGAACAGGGGGCGAAGCGACTTCGCCGCAGCTCTAACAAACCAGATGATTTTTGAGAAGCAGTTCAAGCGCAACTCATCCGCTACGCAGACATCTTTCGCATGACGGTGAGCAGCCGTGGACCACTCCAACGCTGGCCAACAAACTCGAAACGGCCTTGAAACCCGTACATTCTTGCCCATGGCCCACCAAGGCCATGCCAACAAAAATAGTAGGGAAATGTATTGCTAGTGATAATGTTGACGTGGGTTGGATCTTGATAAACTTCATGATGGGGATAGGCGGGGGTGCGAGAATAAAAGAATCCCCCTGGCTTCAAAACGCGATATATCTCGCTCATCAGCTCCACAAATGGAAAACGGGAGCCGGAAGCCAATGGAATCACACGGGGAACATGCTCGATGAAATCATGGGCAGTCACAAAATCGAGACTGCAGGTCTCATACGGAATTGGATCAAATGAAAGATCAGCTTTAAGCACATTATTCTCAACATCATCTCGGATATCAATTCCGCAAACCGTATCGGCCCCGAACGGATTGGCAGGCTGGCTGCCGCATCCCAGGTCAAGCGATGTCCAAGGGCGACCGCCCCGATAAAGATTTTCGTACTTGGCCAAAAAATGCGTAATGATACGTTCTTCGCGCTTCAGCCTCGGCTTTGCCCAGCGGTGTGACCAGGAAACATAGCGATAATTGCCAGCCATGTTTCGCGCAAGACTTTCAAAGTCGATCATCAGCTTTTAAGCTTAAATAGATACGCTTTGACCATACCATAAATCGCATTGATCAACAAGCTAACGCCGACACAGAGGCAGGCTTGTCGAAACCGAAGCCACCAAGCAAGCCCTGGTCGATAAGGCCAAGAAGGGGCTCCATGCCGCGGCTTCGACCCAGACCGACACCCAACCGACTGGGCAGTGGAATTCGGCCCAGCCATCCTGGTTGCTGATGATCGTGCCGCCGAGATGGCCCGTGCAATCGATGAACGCGGTGTCGCGTTTGCCGACTTCCATGGCGAGGGGATTGAACCAGGCCTCAACTACGGATTCAAGCGCTTGCAGGGGCTGGGTGTCGTGGTTTTCCATCACCGTGACCGCAAAGTTAGGCAGGGTTTGCATCAGGGTGCCCGCCAGCAGGTTGGCCATGTTGTAGTGCCTAGGGCCGCCAAGCATCCACTTGCCCCAGTGTTTGAGCTCGCCGCTAACCTAGGGGTGATTCATGTTGAGATCACAACCCATTAGATAGTTTTAATTTCCTTTTTCCGTATCAACATTATTGGCAAAGCCGCTATCTTTCATGCGCCAGATGGCATGGAAATTGGGATCATCGCAGTTGTAATCAATGCTGGCAAAATGCCACCAGTTCCAGTGCATGGCAACGGTGGGGCCGCCGGCAGGGGACTGGGGGGGGCTGGAGACGGCCATCGGCACGGGGGTGACGGCAGCGAACCTAGGTGGTGGCCTGCGGTTTGACTCCTTGGACCAGGCTCACCAGGCCCACACCAACTAAATAGAGGGCCGTGATGGCGCCGCTGAGCAGCAGCATCGTGATCGGGTCGGTGGAGGGGGTGAGCACAGCGCCGGCCAGGGCACTGGCCAGCACCACCCAGCGCCAGGCCGACAACATCACCTTGGCGTTGATCAGCCCCAGGGCGCCCAGCAAAAGCTGCAGCACCGGCAATTGGAAGGCAAGGGCGGTGGCCAGCAGCAGCAGCAGCACGAAATCCAGATAGCGCTCGATCGACCAGAGCGGTTCGACCACGTCAGCCCCGTAGCTGACCAAAAAGCGCAGGGCCGCCGGCACCAGGGCCCACCAGGCGAAGGCTAGGCCCGCTGCGAACAGCACGCTGGAACCCGCAACCGCTGGAGCCACCAGGCGCCGCTCGCGCCGGGTCAGGCCGGGCAAGACAAAGGCCAATCCCTCAAACAGCACGTAGGGCAGGGCGAGAGTCAGGCCCGCATAACCGGCCACTTTTAAGGAAACCAACAGGAACTCCCCCGGGGCCAATTGCAGAAAACGGATACCGGCGGCAGGCACCTCCAGCAGCTTCACCAGCGGTTTGACGAACACCAGGCACAGGCCCGCCGCCGCCACCACCGCCAGCAGGCTGCGCAGCACGCGGCGGCGCAGTTCTTCCAGGTGGTCCACCAGGCTCATTTCCACCTCGCCGGGAAACTCGTCGGGGTCGGCGTTGGCCAGCGGCACGATGATCGCCGGGCTGGTGGTTGGGTCGCTGCTTTCGCTCATGGTGCCCTGCTCCTCGGCGAGGCTAGGGCTCTTGCAGCAGGCTGAGGGCCCTGGGGGGCTCGCCCCACAACAGCTCGCCTCCCCGGTGGCGCACCGTGCCAGCGGCGGCGCCCGGCAGCCGCTGCAGATCTTCGGTGGGCACCATCACCACCGGGACCCGGGCATTGCCCCGGCCGCGGCTGAAGTGGGCGGCCAGGTCCGCCGCCGCCCGCAGGTCGGCCTCGCCCGCAGGGCCCTCAGATGCCTTCAGCACCACATGGCTGCCGGGAATTTCCTGGGCGTGGAACCAGAGGTCGCCGCGGCGGGCCTGCCGCAGGCTGATCCACTCGT
>JBILDB010000061.1:0-9713 GCA_044352805.1 Cyanobium sp. | reverse complement strand
GGGTTTGTTTTGGTGGTCGGCCAGGTACCCGGCCTCCTGGACTGGAGTCGTCAAAGGCTGGGCTGCCGAGCGGGGCGCCCCTGGGGATGGTTCCCCGGCCGTCTGCGGGGCAGCCCCTGCTGCGCCTCCCCTCCCAGCCGCTCCTGGGGAAGCCGGGGCGGCGGCAACGCTGACAGCCGCCGCCGGCGGCGCCCCGGCACCCATCGGTTCGGCCAGCAGCCCCAGCAGCAGCACCTCCAGCCAGAGGCGCGGTTGGACGCTCTGGCGCAGTTGCTGTTCGCTGCCTTTCAGTTGGGCCTGCCACTGCAACAGTCGGTTTTTGCCGATGCGGCGGGCTACGGGGGGCAATTCTGGCCGCAGCTGGGGGGAGACGCTGGTGAGCTCCAGGCGATCGGGGGCGATGCCAGCGAGCAACAGATCCCGCAGCAGACTGGCCAGACCTTGCAATAGCGCCAGGGGTTCCCTACCCCTCTCCAGCAGTAGCCGGCAGGTTTCGATTACCGCCAGGGGCTCGGCAGCGGCCATGGAGTCCGCCAAGCTCAGCAACTCTTGCTCGGGGACGGCCCCCAGCAGATCCCAGACGGCTGCTGCCTCAATGGGGGGGGCGAGCAGGCTGAGCTGGTCGAGCAGGCTTTCGGCATCCCGCAAGCCGCCCTGGGCCCGTTGGGCTACCAGATTGAGGGCTTCGGCGGAGATGGCGATGCTTTCTTGAGCGGCGATCCAGCCCAGGTGGCCCTCAAGGTCTGCGAGGGGAATGCGGCGGAAGTCAAAGCGCTGGCAGCGGCTCAAGATGGTGGGCAGCACCCGCTGGGGGTCGGTGGTGGCCAGCACAAACACCACCCGGGGTGGCGGTTCTTCCAGGGTTTTGAGCAGGGCATTGAAGGCCGCCGTCGAGAGCATGTGGCACTCGTCGATCACGTAGACCTTCCAGCGGGCCTGCACCGGCGCAAAGCGGGAGCGCTCGATCAGCTCGCGGATGTTGTCGACGCCGGTGTTGGAGGCGGCGTCAATTTCGATGACATCGAGGGCATTGCCGGCGGTGATGGCCACACACACCTCGCAATGGCCGCAGGGTTCCGGGGTCGGGGCGTCGCTGCTGATGCAGTTGAGCGAGCGGGCCAGGATGCGGGCGCTGGAGGTCTTGCCAGTGCCGCGGGGTCCGCAGAAGAGATAGGCGGGAGCGATGCGGCCGGTGCGCAGGGCATTGGCCAGGGTGCTGGCGATGGCCTGCTGCCCCACCAACTCAGCGAGCCTTTGGGGGCGGTATTTGTGGTGGAGGGGCTGGTAGGCCATGGGTCATGGAGCCATCGTCGGGGCTGGCTGTGCTGTGTGCCGACTCTGGCAGCAGCACAGCAGGCCCTGCCAGCCTGAATGAACGTTGGCTTGAATTGTGGGTTACACCAACGCTTGCTACACCGGAAGCAAGAATTTGGGCTAAGGCTGAAAATATAGAGTACTGCATCAAAAAAGTCTAGCCTATTTTCGGCCCTTAAGCTTGACAAGCTTTTACCACTTGCACTATTGCTGCCATTTATTCGCCCTACGCAGCGATTGCCAAGCTCCCTACGCCTCAGGAGGCGCTCGGACCTTGCAGTGCAATTGCAGCTGTTCCGGGGGATCTCTGATCAGAAAGAGTGAATAAATGCCTGTTGTAGCGTCCGCCGCCAGATAGAAAACTTGGACCCACTTGCTAAGCGGCAGCTACTGCTTCTCTCCGAGAAGGCTGCGCCTACGCAGAAACCTAGGGGCGAGGTGGCTGCCATGATCGTTCCTGCACTTGCCTGCACTTGACTGTCGTCTGAAGATGGCAGATCCGGCACTGATTGCGCCTGTAGCGACGCCCATACAAATGACCATGTCATCAAGACCTATAAGCATTCGCGCCTGCACCCAGGTAAGCACCTAAATGATTATGCCTAGATCACGGCCAAACCGATCGGCTGCAGTACATTTGATCAAAAAGGATTATTACTAAGTGCGAAACAAAAGTAAGCACGAGTTTGATTTGATCATTGCAATATTAAATTAGCCTGTGATTCGAGATGTAAGCCTACTATCCGTGTTCACTTGCTGCCGCCATAGGCCGGCGTAGATACCGTGCTTCTCCAATAATTCTTGGTGATTGCCCTGCTCCACAATCTGACCCTTCTCCAGCACGCAAATCAAATCCGCCTTCACAATCGTACTTAGCCGGTGGGCAATCACCAGCACGGTGTGTTGCCGTTCGAATTGGTCGATGGCCTGCTGCACCAGCCTTTCGCTTTGGGTATCTAGGGCGCTGGTGGCTTCATCGAGAATCAGTAGCTCTGGATCGCGCAGGATGGCCCGAGCCAGGGAAAGCCGTTGTCGCTGGCCGCCGCTTAAGAGGTAGCCCCTTTCGCCTATCAATGTGTCGTAGCCATCAGGTAGATCAGAGATGAATCCAGCGGCCTGGGCCTTTTCAGCCGCCTCAACTATCTGGGCCCTGGTGGCGTTAGGGCTGCCATGGCTGATGTTTTCTGCGATTGTCGCATTGAATAGGAAGGTATCTTGACTCACCACGCCGAGCTGCTGCTGCCAGGAGATCAGATCGAAATCATTGAGTGGTTTGCCATCGACCAGCATCTGGCCTTCAGTGGGCTCATAGAGGCCGACAAGGAGATCGGCAAGGGAGCTTTTACCAGCACCACTGCTTCCGACCAGAGCCACAGTGCTCCCACTGGGTATGTTCAGGTTTATGTTGCGCAGAGCTGGCTGAAGTTCAGGGCCATACTGGAGCGTCAAATTGCGCAGGGTTATGCCTTGCTGCAGCGATTTGAACTTAAGCCCACTGCGGCGGCGGAATTGTTTGTCTGCTGGTTCCAGCAGTTTGTTGAGAAGATCCAGGAGCGCCGCATTCGTGTTAAGGGCGGCCAGGGATGTTGCAATCGTGCCGAAGGTGCCGTTGAGGCGTTGTAAGGCCACCACGAAGGTCACCAGGCTGGGCAGCACACCGGAGCTGCGAGAACCGAAGAGCAGCAGGCTAAGGCCAGCGATCCCAGCGATCATCAGGATGGGCAGGAAGGTGTTGATCGGCCCGGTTACGGAGTTCAGTCGGGTGGCGGCACGTTTATTGATCTCTAAGTCGCCGGTACGGCCGAACACCCCTTGATCGGCCTCATCCAATTGTCCGCTGGTATGGAGCAACCGCAGCCCCTGGATGTTTTCAGTGATACGGCTAGATAGATCGCGTTCAAGTTCCGTTCCGACGAATGAGCGTTCCCGGATGCGAGGCAGCAATTGCTGCTGCACCAGGCTGAGCAACCCGCCCATCAACAGCGCTGAAACCAGCAGCCAGGGTGAGAGGCTCAGCAGTACCGCCAGATACGTGAACATCATCAAGAATGTGAGCGTGATAGCACTCACATTGTTGATTTCGCTCATCACGGCACCGGGGCTGGCACCGGCCACATAAAGAAGATCGCCTACCCGGTATCGACTGGCGCAGGCGAAGCTGAAGCCCAGGATGTGGGAGTGGATCATCGCCATCAGGCGAGAAGATGTGCGGGCGCTGTAGTAGCCCATGGCCAGCGAACCCAGGTACATCGCCAGGCTCTGCAGCAGCTTCAGTAGCACCGCCAGCCCCAGAAGCAAAAGAAAGAGTTGGTTGCGCGGCATGGCATTCAGGCCGGCAGCGAGCTGGGGCACCGCACCCAGAAACCCCTTGCTGCTCCACTCAAGCGTCTGGCCCGCCGGTCTGGAGAGCAGATCCACGGCCAGGAACACCACGCCGAGGGTGGCACCTTCGGCGGCAGCCTGGAGCAGGTTGCAGAACATGCTGAGGCTCAGCATCTTCCATTCTTTGCGGGCGGTCTGGCGGATCAGCCGCGATGCGGGACGCGGATCGCGGAGGGGCGCCAGGCCATGGCGAACCAGGCGGCGAAGAAGGCGAATCGGATGGGCCAAGCAGTGACGGGGGAGAGGCTGGAATTTCAATCACCCAGGCCCTTTATACACCGGCTTTCTGGGGTCCATGAGCCGCAGCTGTCTGGCCAACAACCGTACCCAGTCAGCCGTTGGGCACGGGGTTTTGCCTTGCTGGACCAGCACTGAATTGTTATTGAGAGAAGGTTGGCTGGGGCATCATTATAATTTTTTTGTTTCTAGCACTTGCGTTATGCTGTATTTTCTGGGTTTTAATAATGAGCTAAAAATCATCAAACAAGTTACCAAAAATCGCCTTAGCTATAATGAAAAGGCTTATATTATCAACGGCATATGCTAATCGCTCCTGTTTTCTGATCAGGAGGCATCGCCGCGCCAATCAACCCCTCCTGCTCCAGGAACTGCCAGCCACCACTGCCCTAATGCCTGAATGTGGTGGGCAGCATGGGCAAGCAACTGCGCCAGATCCCACCTTGGCGGGTTTTGACGCCACGTCTTTATCCCAGGGGGAGTCGACTGGCCCGGCCTGCAGCCCCAACCTCTCTCCCCTTAAGCTCCCGCCAACCTGCCTCCCTGAGCGCCCATGCCCCCTGAGCCGACCGTGGCCGCCGTCTCCGAGGCCCCTGGCGACCGCAAGGCGGCCGAAAAGGCTGAGGTGCAAACCTATTTTGAGACCAAGGGTTTTGAGCGCTGGAACCGCATCTACAGCGATAGCGATGAGGTCAACAAGGTTCAGCGCAACATTCGCATTGGCCATCAAAAAACCGTTGATGCGGTTTTGGCCTGGGTGGCTCAGCAGGGCGACCTGGAGGGCCTAAGCGTCTGTGACGCGGGCTGTGGGGTCGGCAGCCTGGCCCTGCCCCTGGCCCAGCTCGGTGCCACCGTGGCCGCCAGCGATCTCTCCGCCGCCATGGTGGCCGAGGCGGCTCGGCGCGCCACGGAGGCCGGCATCAGCGCCGAACGGCTGCACTTTGAGGCCTCCGACCTGGAAAGCCTTTCCGGTCGCTACGACACCGTGATTTGTCTGGATGTCTTCATCCATTATCCCCAGGCCGCTGCCGAGGAGATGGTCACCCACCTGGCTGGGTTGGCCGAAAAGCGCCTGATCGTCAGTTTTGCCCCCTACACCCCCCTGCTGGCTCTGCTGAAGGGCATCGGCCAGCTGTTTCCCGGCCCCAGCAAAACCACCCGCGCCTATCAACTGCGCGAAGACGGCATCGTTGCCGCCGCCGCCGCCGCCGGCTTCACCCCCGTGCACCGGGAACTGAACCAGGCCCCGTTTTATTTCTCGCGGTTGGTCTGCTTCGAGCGGACCTGAGCACCAAGCCCAGTCACGGGGGGCCTGCAGCGGCGGCCTCAGCGACGGGTGTCCTCCCCTTGGGCTAACGCCACCAGCAGATCCGCCAGCCGCCGGTCCGCATCCCGCACCGCCAGTTGCTCCATGCCGGCTCGCAGGCTGCCGAGCGGATCGCCCCCCCCGACCACTGTCCGAAATGCTTCCGGGGCAGCCCCCCGTAGCCGCGGCCCCAGCAGTCGCCAGACGGTGCGCTCCAGGGTGGGCTCCTCCGGTGGGTGCTGGGCAACGATCACCGCCGCCCCCAGGGCCGCCGCAGCCTCCGCATTGGCATCCTGGTGCTTCTCAGCGGCCTGGGGGTAGGGCACCAGAATGGTTGGGGTGCCGCATACGGCCAACTCGCTGAGGCTGCCAGCCCCCGCCCTGCTGATGGCCAGGTCAGCGTGCTGCAGCAGCCCTGGCAGTTCATCGCTGAAGGGCCGCTCCACCGCCCCCTCCAGCCGCAGCTGACCAGCCTCCGGATCGTTGCTGCCGGTGAGATGGACCACCCGGCAGCCCGCCGCCACCAGCTTCGGCAGCAGCGGCCGCACCATGCGGTTCAACCCCACAGCCCCCTGGCTGCCACCCATGGCCAACACCAGCGGGCCGGCTCCGCTGGGCACCCAGTCGGGTAAAGGGGCGGCTTCGAGGAAGGCGCGGCGCACCGGCGTGCCGGTCAGCAGCGGCCGGCAATGGGGCAGCCGCTCGCTGGCCTGGGGCAGGCCCACCGCCACATGGGTGCAGAACCGCCCCAACAGCCGCGTCACCTTGCCGGGAATGGCATTGCTTTCGTGCAACACCACCGGCACACCGCACCAGCGCGCCGCCAGGATCGCCGGCGCCGCGATATATCCACCGCTGCTGAACACGACCGCCAGGCGGCGGCGGCGAATCAGGGCCCGCGCCACCCGGGTGGCGTTGAGCAATTGCGCCAGATTCCAAATCTGGCGCAGACCTCGGCCCTGCAGCCCACCGGCCCGCACCGTATGCAGTGGATAGGTTTCCGGCACCAATTGCCGCTCCATGCGGTCCGGAACCCCCAGCCATTCCACCTGCCAATCCGCTGGCAGGGCTTGCGCCACCGCCAACGCTGGAAAGAGGTGGCCACCCGTGCCGCTGGCGGCAATCAGGAGGGTTGGCATGGGAGAGGGGCGCGCGCGCGCCTAACTTAAAAGCAGGGTTATGGCTCCTCTGCCCACCCGTCGCCGCCCCCATGCCGCCCGAGATGCGCCCCGCCCGGCCCTTGCCCCGTTTCTTCGCCGTCAAGGCGTTAGTCCCCCTCTGCCTGGCTCTGGCGACCCCTGCCTTCGCTGGCACCCCTTCGGCGGGGCAATTGCAGTCCCTGGAGACGGCCCTCAATAGTGCCGATGATGGGGCCCTCAACAGCCTGCTGCAGCCAGGCCCGGGCTTGGATCCAGGCCAGATTCGCGCTCGCCGCCTGACCTTGCGCCAGCAGTTCCCCAATGCCCGTTGGCAGGTGCTGCCCGCCACGCCCCTGCGCGATGGTCGACCTACGGTCACCGTATCGGTAAGCGGCACCCGGACCGCCGGCGGCGCCACCTACCGGCTCCAATCAGAGCAACAGCTGGCCTTAACAAGTGATGGCCAGCGCATCAACGGCCAGACCGTGCTGCGGGAGCTGTCCCTCCTGCGCAGTGGCGAGCAATCCCCCAGCATCACCGTGCAGATTCCAGATGTGGTGCTCACCGGCCAGCGTTACGACGTCGACGTGATCTTTGACGAACCACTTGATGGGGCCCTGCTCGCCGGCGGTCTGGCAGCGGTCAGCCCCGAGCAGGTAGCAACCCAGTCCAGCCCCAACCTTGAGCTATCCACCCTCTGGGGCGGCGGCCTGTTCAAGTCGGTCCAGGCCCCCCTCAACCCAGGCTCCCAGACTTGGGCCGTGCTGCTAGTCCATCCCAAGGGGGTGATCAGCGCCTCCAAGCTGGTGCGCGTAGTTTCTGATCGCCGCGCCCTGCAGCCCTAGTCGATGGCCGCTGCGCCACGGGTCTGGGTGGTGGATGACGATCCGGAACTGCGCCGCATGCTGGCCACCTACCTGGGTGATCTCGGCTACGAGGTGCGCACCCTCCAGGACGGAGCCCAGTTGATGGCCCGTCTCCAGGGCCAACGGCCCGACCTGCTGGTGCTTGATCTAATGCTGCCCGGCGAAGACGGGCTCAGCCTGCTGCGGCACCTGCGCGATGCCGGCGACACCCTGCCGGTGTTGATGCTGACCGCCCGGGCCGATGGCGTCGATCGCATCATCGGGCTGGAGCAGGGCGCCGACGATTACCTCGCCAAACCCTTCCTGCCCCGCGAGCTCAGCGCCCGCATCGAGGCGGTGCTGCGACGCCGCAACCGCCTGCCCCCCGGCAGCCCGGAGGCCGCCGCCGCCCAACCATTGTGCTTTGGCGATTGCCGCCTTGATCTGGCCAGCCGCCAGCTCGAACGGGACGGCATCCCGGTGCCGATCACCAGTGGCGAGTTCGCCCTGCTGGCCAGTTTCGTCCAGCACCCCCATCGCCCCCTCTCGCGGGAACGCTTGATCGAGCTGGCCCGCGGCCCCGGCAGCGAGACCGATAGCCGCAGCATGGATGTGCAGATTTCCCGGTTGCGCAAGTTGATCGAACCCGATCCCGCCCGCCCCCGCTTCGTGCAGACCGTCTGGGGGTATGGCTATGTCTTCGTGCCCGATGGCCAGCCCCGCACCCTCTGATCTCCCCCCTGAGCTCCTGCCTGACGCCCCGCTGGCTGGCTGGCGGCGCCGGCTTGGCTATGGCGCCAGCACTGCCGGTTTCACGGCCCTGGCCCTGCTGCTGTTGCAACTGCTGCTGGCCCAGCGGCTGGAGCAGCAACAGCGCCGCCAGCTCGCCACCCAGGTGGCCGGCAGCGTTCTGCTGGCTGAACTGGGCCTCGAACGCTTCAGCCCGGCCGCCCTCGCCGATCTCAGCAACATGCGCCTGGCGGTGGGCCCCCGCCCCCCGGCCGCCGCCAGCCCCGGCCTACCGGCGCCCCTCGCCCTGCGCCAGCAAGCCGAAGCACTCCGCAACGATCTCTGCCGCCGTTTGTCCCATTGCCCCCTGGTCTGGCCCATCGGATCAGGATCCATCGGATCAGGACCCATAGGGTCAGGCGCCCCAGCACGGAGTCCCGGCCGCGGCGCCTGGGTCGAGCTCCAATCGCCCCTGGAAACGGTCTGGCTCTTCGCCCCGATCGCCCCCCGCCATGGCTGGCCCCCCGATCCCCAGTTGGCCTCCCTGGCCCTTGTCGCCGGCAGCCTGGCCAGCCTGCTGCTGTTTTTGGCCCTGGAGGTGCAGCGCCCCCTGCGGCGCCTGGAGGGGGCTTTAGCCAAGGTCGGGCTGGATTCGGATCTGCCCCAGCCCCCGTTGGTGGCCTCTGGCGGCACCGCAGCCGTGCGGCGCCTGACCCAGCGCTTCAACGCCATGCTGAACCGCATTGAAGCCACCGACCGGGAGCGCCGCACCATGCTTGCCGGCCTGGCCCACGACCTGCGCAGTCCCCTGACGCGCCTGCGGCTGCGCTTGGCCAGCAGCGGCCCCCTTGCCGCCGACGAACAGCGCCGGGCCGAGGCCGATCTGACGGCCCTGGAGCGCATCACCAGCCAGTTTCTGCAATTCATAGGGGCCGAATCCCAGGAAGAACCTGTGCTGGTGCCCCTGGAAGCCCTGGTGGCCGAGGCCGCCAATGGTGTGGCAGAGGTGCAACTTGAGCTCGAACCGATGCGCCGCTGCGTCCAGCCGATCGCCCTGGCCCGCGCCATTGCCAACCTGCTCGATAACGCCGCAACCCATGGCCAGCCACCGCTGCGCCTGGTGCTGCGATCGATCGGGCAGGAGAGCTTTGCCATCGAAGTCTGGGATGCTGGCCCAGGCATTGCGGCGGCCGACTGGGAGCGGGCCCTGCAGCCTTTCCAGCGGCTCGATCCAGCCCGCTCGGGGGTGGGCCACAGCGGCCTGGGCATGGCAATCGCCGCGAGGGTCGCCCAGGCCCATGGCGGCAGCCTGGAACGGCTGGCGCCCGTCCAGGGCGGCTTTGCTGTGGTGCTCAAGGGCCGCTCCCTGATGCGGCATTAATCGGGCCAGTCACATCTGGTCACACCTTGGCGCTGGCCAGTTGCAACTCAGTCCGATCTGCTTCGCAGGATGGTGTTGTCACCCAGGGCTTAGCCCCTTCTCCCATGACCCTCCCTTCCCTTTCCTTGCGGCGCCTCAGCCTGGCCCTGGCGCTGGGCCTGGTTACTGCCACCCCCGCCCTGGCCCAGCCCGTCGCCCAACCGCTAACCCAACCGACAACCCAGCCCGGCGGCGCCCCTGGCGGCCCGGGGACCCGCCAACAGCGGCCCCAACGCCTCACCCCAGAACAGCGCCAGAAGATCTTCCCCGAGCAGCGCAGCCTCGCCGTTCAAGACCACCAGGCCCGCATCGCCATCCTCGAAAAGGGACGCCGCTGCCTG
>JBILDB010000346.1:0-2972 GCA_044352805.1 Cyanobium sp. | reverse complement strand
AATTGCTCCCACAGGAGGATGTTCCCATGAATGCAGAAGAACTTGAGAAATTCAAGCAGTTGCTTGCTGCTTACGACCAGGCTCTACGCCTCCAGAGAATGCGAGAGAGAACGATCGAAACCTATCGTCAGTACTTATGGAAAGCAGCCAAACATTTGAATCGATGCCCAGATAACCTGAGTGCGGATGAGCTGAAGAGCTATTTTGCCTGGATGTTGAGTCGCTATGCGCCAAACACGGTCAATGTGCAAGTTGCCAGCCTAGTTTTTCTCTATCGCCACGTCCTGAATCGAGAGGTTAAATGGGGCACAATCCATCAGGCAGAGAAGCCCAAAGTCACTTCCTGACATCCCCACTAGAGAAGAAGTTCACCATATTGTCCCGCGTCAACCCCCTTGGCCGGCGCATTGCATCCTTACGTGAGTTACCGGCTTAGGTTTGTTGCATCAAGAGATGAGATCGGGTGTCGAGGCGTCGAACCACCGCTGGCATCAGGACGCCGCGGGCCGTAGCAGCCGGCAACGATCGCCAAGGTCGTCGCCTGGCCCTTGAGGTAGCCCGTCGGCGCTACGGGGGGCTCAGCTCCGCAGGGAAGCGGAGGCTCCTCGATGAGTTGCAGGAGCTCACGGGATATCACCGCAAGTCTTTGCTGCGGCTTCTGAACCGCCCGGATTCCGTGCCGCCATCGGAGCCTGGCGGAGCATCTGCCGAGTCTGTGAAACCGCATCACCGCAGGCGGTATGGCCCTGATGTCGTGGAAGCTCTGGTGCCGCTGTGGGAGGCGAGCGATCGGCTGTGCGGCAAGCGCCTGCAGGCGCTGTTGCCGTTGCTGGTGGAGTCCCTCGAGAGCCATGGGCACCTGAGCCTCGAGCCCGAGGTGCGGAAGTCGTTGCTGGCGATGAGCAGCGCCACGATCGATCGGTTGCTGGCCCCGATCCGCAAGGAGAGCGGCGGTAACGGCTGGCGCCGCCCGCCACGGGCCTACAGCGCGGTCAGGCGGCGGGTTCCGGTGCGGACGTTCAAGGGCTGGGACGACCACAGCGATCCGGGTTGGCTGGAGATCGACCTGGTGGCCCACTGCGGCGGCCGGATGGAGGGGCGGTTCCTGTGGACCCTGATGGCCACCGACATCGCGACCGGCTGGAGCGAGAGCCTGCCGATCGTGATGCGCGACGGGGCGGTGGTGATCACGGCGTTGCAGCTGATTCGCCGGCAGCTTCCCTTTCCGCTGCGGGGGATCGATGCAGATAACGACCCGGTGTTCATGAACAGCCTGATGGAGGCCTGGTGCGACCGGCCGGGGCAGCAGATCGTGCTGACCCGATCACGGGCCTACAAATCGAATGACCAGGCCTGGGTCGAGCAGAAGAACGGGATGCTGGTACGGCGGGTGGTGGGCTACCAGCGGTTGGTAAGCCTGGAGGCCGCCCGGGTGCTGGGGGAGCTGTACGGCGCCCTGCGGCTGTTCACGAACCTGTTTCAACCGTCGTTCAAGCTGAAAAGCAGTGAGCGGGACGGCGGCCGGATCAAGCGGCAGCACCACCCGCCGCGCACACCGCTGCAGAGGTTGCTGGCCACAGGCCAGGTGAGCGAGGAGAAGACGGCCCAGCTGCGGGAGCTGCAGCGCCGAACCGATCCACTGGTGCTGCTGGAGACGATCCGCCGCTGCCAGGGCCAGCTGGCTCTGCTGGCCAACGGTGAGCAGGACGCAGGCCTGGGACCAGGAGCGGGTGGAGCGGATCGAACATCCGAAAGCCGATCGCTGGAGGTGTTTCTGGGGGATCTGCAGACGCTGTGGCACGCCAGCCAGCCGCGCCGCCGCAAACCCAGGCCGCGCACCGGAAAGCGGACACGGCCCGATCCATTCGAGGCCGACGTGGCGCTGATCGAGGGATGGCTGGAAGCCGAGCCGCTGCTGGGCTCACGGGCGCTGATGGAGCGCCTGGTGGCCCATGATCCGGAGCGCTACAGCGACCGGCAGATGCGGACGTTGCAGCGGCGTCTGCGCGGGCACCGGCTGCGGCGCATCGAGGCGGAGATGGTAGGCAGCGATGAGCCGCAAAGCGATGAAGTCGAGTCGTAGGTGATGGGCACCGAATCGCAGGGCTCCCGATCGATCCGTTGCGTTGGGGCGGCCGGCCCCAGGGCGGGGTCCGAGGCCGGGCCCGCCCAGTGGGGGCGGCCCCGACACGGACCCCTGGGGCCTGAGTGCCGGAAACGAGAACGATGCCGTTGGCTCTGCGGTAACCCTGAGCAACCCGATGGCTGGTCGTTCGCGTGAACTCAGCTGGAGCCGACCTCAAGCTTGATGCCAGGGCACTGGACGGACGGATCTCAGTGTTACCAGGCGTCAAGCAAAGGTAGTAACAGTTTATTGAGGCAAAGCGCCGGCCAACTTCATTGTCGCCGGACACCATATAATAAACTCTGTCAGAAAACTACGCTTCCGCATCTTCCTGCTTGTTGTCTATAGCCTGGGCTTGAGAACCACTGAAGGACTCAAGCTCGAGGTTAATGATGTCGATGCCAGCCAACACAGGGTTCATATTCGCAACAGCAAAGGTGGCAAGGATCGCTACGTCGTTTTGCCTGAACTGACACTCCAAGCGTTGCGTCGATTCTGGAAGACTCATCGACATCCCAGACTGTTGTTTCCAAGCCCCGTCTTTGATGCTGAATGCAACAGGCACCCTGGGGGCAGCATGGATGCAAGCTCTGTCCAGGCGGCATTCCGAGCCACCCTGCGGGAAAGCCGCATTCAAAAGCGACTAACGATTCGATCGTTGCGTCATGCCTACGCGACCCATCTTCTAGAACTGGGAATGGATATGAGGCTGATTCAGGATTTAATGGGTCACGAGGACAGTAAAACCACAGCCCGATATGCCCATATCACCAAGACCTGTCGTGATCACACTGCTGACCGCCTGCAGGTGTTGTTGGAAGGATTTGTTCTGCGCTGGGAGGATCAG